>CAIWAX010000057.1 GCA_903910795.1 uncultured Anaerolineae bacterium | reverse complement strand
TCCGGGGTCAATTCAAATGTGGAAACAACTCGGTCCGCCAATGTTTCTGTCATATCATCCAATTTCCCTGCGCGTCTGAAGTGCTTGAATCCGATTACCAACTTGGGGTGTAGCGCCAGCACCATTGTGCGGCTGGACAGTAAGCCGGACAGCCGCCGTGCGGGGCTTTGGGTTGGAACTTTCCGGCGCGGATACCCAGAACGATCCGCAGCAGATGTTTGCGCACGACCTTGTAGGCGGCCTCGGGACCCTGGCCGTTATTTGTTTTAAAATTCTTCAATTTCAGTGGGCTGGCTTGCGCTGCCAGGATTTTCCAGTAAAAGCCATCGCCGGGTTCACCCAGTCTGAGGGCATCCCGGGCTGCCAGGGCATAAATCGGGAGCTGCAGGCGCCGGCCATCTTTCAAGTCTGCTTGAGACATGTGGCTGCCCCCGGTTTTGTAATCAATCACGCGCAAATCTCCATTCATATTTCGATCCAGGCGGTCAATTACCCCATGTAAACGGATTGTTTCGCCCTCCACGTTCAGCTCCAACATCGGGGAGCCTTCCATGCCGTATTTTTGTTCGAATGCAAATGGCGTCCATTGTTCATCTTCTTGCGCCAGACCCGTGATGGTCGTTTCCAGGGCAGACAGAAACTGTTCCTGTTCCGCTACCCAGAGGGCCGAAGGACGGAAACCAAATTGCTGTGGGGCATCCATGAAAACCTGCCTGGCAACTACCTGGAGCTGGCCCAGAACGGATTCCAGATCCGCCGGGTTGGCAGCGGTGCGGTAACTGTCTTCGAGGATCTTATGCAGCATGGAACCCAACTGGTTCGCATCCAGGCCCAGTTCGGGGGGTTTCTTGGCTATTAAATCCAGGGCTGAGCCGATGTAAAACATCTGCGGGCAGGTGCCGTAAGATTCAAGCCGGGAAGCGCTCCAGACCATGGCAGGCGAATAACGTTCATTCAGCAGTCGGCTGATAGCATCTGCGGCGCCTTCGTATATGCCGCGGGCAGTTTTTGCGCGGCGCGATTTCAATATATCGCGGGCATGTCGCAGTGCCTCCCAGCGTGGTCGGAGTTCTTCAAAGCGGGATGGAAGAGATTTGTCCCGCACAGCCCAGAATAACAGTTCCTGCGAGGAAGCGGCTTCCGGCAGAGGTCTGAGGTCATCCGGGCGTATTCGGGTGTGTGTGTTCGTCCCAAAGAGATCCTGCATTGCTTTCCAAAAAGGCGATGGCTCCCAATTTTCGCCATCCTCAGAAAGATACGGGCGCGTAACGAGCAGCGATTTGTCTGAGCGCAGCAGAGCCTGGTAAAACAGGCCGGCCTGTTCGCGCTCCAGGCGGGTTTCCAGCCCCAGCGTTTCACGCAGTTCCTCACTCAGGAATGGGTCAGGTTTTTCAACAATCGGTAAAAGCCCTTCGGAAAGTCCAAGCAGGGCAACGGCTTTGTACCTGACCCCACGCGCATCAGCCAGTCTCCCGATCAGGAGAGATGGATCGCCTCTCAGGAATGCTTCACGCATGCCGATCCCATCCAATGTGCCCTCTAGGCTGGAGAGGAATTGGGAGTAATCCACCAGACTGGGCCCAACAACTGTTTCGCTCAGCAGTATGGCTTTTAAGGCTTCCAGCAGGGCTTCACAGGCCTGCTCATCCGCGCTGCTGGAAGCGTTTTCAAAGAAGTGCGAATCTTCAAGCAAGTTCTCCAGCCAGTTGATCCAATCTTTTTGGGGAAGAAGTTCCGCAGGCGGTGTGATTCGCTCGAAAAAACGCTCCAGGACAGTCTTCAGAACTTCGGTTTCACCGGCAAGCGCTCCATTCTGCAAGCTGCTTTCTTCTTCAATATCTGCATATACCTGTGCCGATAACTTTGGCGCAAGGCGATCCCAGGTTTCAGCCCACTGGTCAAGGCCTTCGACGATGCGGGCAGCCTGGCTGATATTCTCAAGGGCATCCACAGCCTGTATGGTCAGGGAAAAATCAAAATACGGTGATCGCAGGCAATTGAATAAAGCCCGGGATTTAAAATTTTGTAGCGGGAGATTTAACAGGGCCAGCAGCGCCGAAACCACAGGCGACTCGCGCAGGGGGTTAGCCTGGAAAAAGACCACCGGAACTCCAAACTCTGCTGCAGCGCTTCGAAGCAGCGGGTTGTAGATATCCGGGTCCGGAGTAAAAACCACGCAGTCTGTCAGACGAACCCCATCCCGAACCACACGCGCCTTGATCCAGCGCAGGGCTTCGCGGGCCTCGTCCGCAGGCGCTCTGGCTTCCAGCATGGTGGTATTCAGCGCTTTTTCAGGCGCAATCGTCCCGGGTTCGAAAATATTTTTTTCAAGATATTGAATATCTGTGGGGAGAACAGCAGCGCCGGACAGCGACAGGATGTTGGGTGACAATTCCTTGCGCAGTGTTTCGATGACTGGCATGAAACGACGGTGGGCAGGTCTGCCCGAGTCAATTTCCCCGGGGAAGGTGATCAGCAGGTTTTCAACCTGCCCGGCCAGATGCTGCAAAGCCTGGCGTTGTGCGCCCGTGAAGGAATCGAAGCCGTCCAGGATCAGCAGCCGGATGGGATTAACGGTTTCAGGCTGTTTTTCCAAAGCCTGCACTGCCAGCCAACTCAGGCCCTCCTGGTCTGCCAGGTTTAATTTGTTCAAGCGTGCCTGGTAGCGTGAATACAACCAGGCTAATTCGCGCTCGGCGGGGGGTCTGTTCTGGGTAAATTCCAGGAATTTTTCGGGCAGGATCAACGCGCGCTTGAGTTCAGAGAAAGAGTCTCGCAGCGCCAGGATAAAACCGGGTGCATTCTGCAAAGTGGAATAGTAAACCAGTTGGCCGATTCTAACCGCCTCATCCACCTCCTCCTGCACCAGGCGGTGCAGCAAGGGTGACGATGCGGTTGGGATATACCTGCCGGTACTTTCCAGGATGTGCCGGTAAAGCTCTTCAAACCGGCCGACCCGCGCCCCTATTGCTCCGCCTGAGGCTGCCAGGCGCCTGCGAAATGCAGCCACCTGGAGCGTATCGGGGACGATCACCCAGACCTGCGCCAGCGGTTGTCCAGCCAGTACAGTCCTGATCCTCTGGATGCAGGTTTCAGTTTTTCCAGTTGCAGGAGGTGCTATGAGTAATTCTACAGACAATGAAATACTCCCCAGTTAACGAATTGTGACGTCCCGTCAGGTTATTTTTTTAGTATAGCAGAAAAAAATGGCATTGGGGTTGGATGAACTGTCTCTGTGAGAAGAGACACAAAAAGGTAACTACTCATATGTACCCTGCGGGCGGGTTTGCCCGTTTGACCATACCGAACTTATACTTGCCCTGCGATTTGCTTAGCAAATCGTGGGTATTTTTCATAATCTTTTCCGACTTTGGTCTGCAGATGAAAGAATATCGATGGTTCGCAAAGCGCCCTGTGGGTTAGCCCGCCCGAACCCCAATCGGAAAAAGTTTATGCGGCAGCAATTCTGTCCAACCTTTATCTGACGATTACAAAATTTGTTAGAAAAACAAAAATCAGATGGTGGTATGTTGAATGGGAGCCATCCTCTGCATCGATTTTAGTTATTTTCGCTTGACCCACGAACCCATTAACAATAGAATAGCCCATTCAAATTTATCATTAGAAAGAGGATCTGACATGGCGCAGGCATACTCAGCACAAGTTATCTGGCAGGAAGGAAAACATTTTGAGGGTCTTTCCGGGGGACACTCGATTGAAATAGATGCGCCCCAGCCGACCGGCACGGATAAAGGCATGAACCCGATGCAGCTTTTATTGGTGGCACTGGCCGGCTGTACTGGCATGGACGTAGTTAACATTTTGCAGAAGGAAAGAATTAAACTGTTGGATCTGAGCGTCAGTGTCCACGGTGATCGTGAACAGGAATATCCGACTGTCTACAATCAGATTGAGCTCGTTTTCAAATTGCGCGGCTACGGGCTGACGCACAAGATCGTGGAACATGCCGTGCGGCTCTCGGAAGAAAAATACTGCTCGGTTGGGATCATGATCGGCAAGACTGCTCAAATAAAAACGGTCATTGAGATCGAAAATCTTGAAGAAGGAGAAAGTCATGGCTAGAATCGCCCCGCTTGAGTTGGAACAAACCACTGGTGAAGCGCGCGCCGCTTATTTGTATGGTCTCGAAAAACATGGCCGCATGACCAACATGAAACGCACCCTGCTGTATTCCATGCCTTCTTACAATGTTTTACTCGAATGGTGGCCGCTCTTCGATGTCATCAAGCCTTTCCTGGGCGAGCGCCTGGGGATCATCTTCGCGCATGCCTTATCCGCTGAAAATGATTGCCTGGTCTGCACCATGTTCATGCGGCGCATTTTAATCGATTGGGGTGAAGACCCCGCCAATCTGGAACTGGATGAAAAAGGCAAGCTCATTGTGGAATTTGGCCGCGCCATTGCGAAGCAGGGCAACCGTGTTTCAGATGAGCTCTACCAAAAAGTGGCGGGCTTTTTCAGCGCGGAACAAATTGTGGCGCTGACCGGTTTTGCGAGTTTAATGATTGCCACCAATATCATCACCAACGTGCTGGACGTGGATCTGGATGAATATCTGTACGCGTATCGCGCGGATCAGCCTCTACCGCCCAGGGATGCAGGGCACGGCGCGTGATCGGGTTGGACAAAAAAACGCACTTTTTTGAGTGCGTTTTTTTGTTGTCCATAAATGAATGCAATGATTGAATTTTGGCCGAAGGGCACCTGTTACTCAATTCCCCGCAAGCGCGGATCAAATGCATCGCGCAGACCATCCCCGATCAGGTTAAAAGCAGCAACAGTGAATAAGATTGCCAGACCGGGAAAGAGCGATAACCAGGGCTGCGTGGCGATGTAATTGCGGCCCTCGCTGATCATAACGCCCCATTCGGCGGTGGGGGGTTGTGTACCAAAGCCAATGAAACTCAGCCCGGCAGCCGACAGGATCGCGCCGCCCAAATCAAAGGTGGCCTGTACCATCAGCGGCGCCAGGCAGTTCGGCAGGATATGCTGCCAGATAATTTGGCTTGACGAAGCACCCAGGCTGCGCGCCGCTTCCACATATTCGCGCTCTCGCAGTGATAGCACCTGCGCGCGTATCAGCCGTGCATAAACAGGCCAGCTTACCACTGCAATCGCGATCATGGCGTTGGTCAGGCTGGGACCGAGCGCGCCCGAGATGGCCATGGCTAAAATGAGCGCTGGGAAAGCAAAGAAGGTATCGGTCAGGCGCATCAGCAATTCGTCCAACCAGCCGCCGACGTAGCCGGCGATCAGCCCAACGAGTGTGCCAACGCTGCCCGCAATACCCACCACCACGATCCCGATCAACAGGGAGATGCGCGCGCCAAAGATCATCCGGCTGAGCACATCTCGGCCAAGTTGGTCGGTGCCCAACCAGTGCGCCGCGGAAGGCGGCTTCAGCCGGGTGGAGAGCACCTGGGTGATCGGGTCGGCTGGCGCGAGGATTGGCGCCAACACTGCTGTCAGGATCAATAGGACAACCAGCACATAGCCGGCGACCGTCAGCGGACTGCGCAGCCAGGCCGGGCGCCAGCGCCGTGGCTTGGTAAGAGTCTCATCCATGGCGGATCCGCGGGTCGAGCCAATGATATCCCAAATCCACGATCAGGTTTGTGGCCGTGTAGACCAGCGCCGCCAGCAAGGTGACACCCATCACCGCCGGAAAGTCGAGGCTGATCGCAGAGTTGGTGGCATAGCGGCCCAAACCTGGCCAACTGAAAATGGTTTCAGTCAGAACTGCCCCTGAGAGCAAGCTGCCAAAGGATACCCCGATCGTTGTCACAGTTGGGATGAGCGCGTTGCGAACCGCGTGGCGCCATATCACCTGCGTCTCGCGCAAGCCCTTGGCGCGCGCCGCCAGTACATACCACTGGCCGAGCACCTCAAGCATGCTTGAGCGCATCATGCGGGCGATGATGGCGGTCGAAAAATAGCCCAGGGCCAAACCCGGCAGTACCAGGTGCTGCAGGCTGCTCCAAAAGGCTTTTGCGTTACCCGTCAGCAGGCTGTCCAGGGTGAATAAACCGGTGATGGTGGTCGGGGCTGGAATGAACCTGTCAATGCGGGCACCGCCTGGAAGCCAGCCCAATCGGCCATAGAAGAAACCGATCAGGATCAGGCCCAGCCAGAAAATAGGAACTGAACCCCCAATCAGTGACACGATGCGCACGATGATATCGGGTAAACGATTGCGGGCCGTGGCCGAGAGAACCCCGGCCGGTATGCCAATAATGACTGAAAATACCAATGCGGTCAGCGACAGTTCAAATGTCGCCGGGAAAAAATCATGCAAATCGGCGGCCACTGGCCGCCGGGTGCGAAGGCTGATACCCAGGTCACCCTGTACCAGGTTTGTAATGTAGATCCAATATTGCTCGGGCACAGGCTTGTTCAATCCATATTTCTCGCGGAAGTCATTGATCTGTGCGTCTGTGGCGTGGTCGCCAAGCGCGACAATAGCCGGGTCGGCAGGGACGAGGTGCGATAGGCTGAAGGTGATAATCGAAACCCCGATCATCACAGCCACAAAGCCTAATAACCTTCGAAGCGAGTAAGCGAGCAGGGTCATGGTTGGGGAAAGGTGGCGAGGCCGCACCAGCTTTTTGCTGGTGCGGCCTCGCCGAAAGTTAACTACTTGGACTTGCTGATGGACCAGAAGTCGGCAAAGCCCATCGGGTTCCAGGCGAAGCCAGTGATATTCGTGCCAATGCCGTAGAGCGCGGACGGTTGGTAGAGGACAACATACGGCCCGTTGTGCAGGACATACTCGGTGATATCCTTGTATGCTGCAGCGCGTGCAGTTGGATCTGTCATCAATGCTGCATCATGTGCCTTGGTGGCAATGGCTGCATCATCCCATGAGTTACGATAGGCAACTGATTTTGCCGCGTAGGTGGTGAAGGGCGTCACATTCGTGTCAGGATCGGCGAAATCGGGACCCCAATACAGCAGTGCCAACTGCGCTTTCTGGGCGCGGTATGATTTCAGCAGTTCAGCAAAAGATTCCTGCTTGATCGTGACGGTCACACCGATCTGCTGCCAGTCGGATACCAGCTTGGCACCCAGGTCGGACCATTGTACGCCGCCCGGACCAGCCCCTTCGGGGATCAACATCTCAAATTTGAGATCGGTGGCACCGGCTTTCGCGAGCAGGGCCTTGGCGCCAGCCACATCTTGCTGGAAGGGAGCATCATTGTTGTATCCAAACATTGGGGATGGGATGATGGTCTGTACCTTCTGGGCATTGCCCGACAGAAGATCCTTGATGATCCCATCGTAGTCAATCGCCATGCGCAGCGCCTCGCGCACATCAACCTTGTCCAGGGGCTTCACAGCAACGTTCATGCCCAGATAGAAAAGACGCATATCGGAGCCCTTGGTGACGGCCGCGGTACCGCTGAGGGTGCCCAACTGTTCGGCGGTCAGGTTCAAGGCCAGGTCAGCATCACCCTTTTGCAGTTCAGTAAGCTGGTTGGCCGATTCGGGCACGTGCTTGAGAAGAATCGAAGCGATGGCAGGTGCGGTTCCACCGTAGTTGGGATTGGCCTTCAGAACAACTTCTGTATCCTTGGTCCAATGGTCCACAACATAGGGTCCGCTTCCGGCTGAGTGATCCAGGAGCCAGGTCGAGCCATTGTCGCCGCCGGCTTCATGGCTTTTCGCAACTTTGGAGTCCACGATGCCGCCGACAGTGTTGGTCAGTACGGCAAGGAAAGCACCGGGGCTGGCGGTCTTGGGCAGGCTGATGACCACAGTGGTGGGGTCAACCGCCTTGACACTGTCGACCTTGAGGCCGCCGACATCGGTAAACAGGAAAGCCGGGGAGCCGTTGATGGCCACTACGCGGCTGAAGGAGTACACCACGTCATCCGCGGTGACCGGGTTGCCGCTGGCGAACTTGTTGCCCGGGTGGAGCTTAAAGGTCAACTCCCAATGATCGCTGGCGTCCTTGATTGCCCAGCTATCTGCCAGACCGGGTTTAATGGTTTGCAGATCAGAGCCAACAAACGTCACCAGGGATTGATACACATTGTGGGCGACCAGGATGCCGCTATATTCGTAAACCACGGCTGGGTCGAGGGAGATCAAGTCATCGATATTGCTATCGATGGTGAGTGTATTGGCTGCGCTGGCTGCTGCGGCGGTTGGAGCAACGGTCGGCGCGGGTGCGGTGGTCGGCGCGGGTGCCGCGGCGGTCGGTGCAACGGTTGCGGGTGCCGCTGTAGGAGCGGCGGCGGTGGCTTGCGGCATGGCAGGGGCAGCGGTCGGGGTAGCGGCCGGCGCGCATGCTGTCACAATCACAAGCGCGAGCGAAATAACAATAAACAGTAAACTTCTTTTTGACTGGTACATCTTCTTCTCCTTTATAAAATTGGGTCTGGGTACTTCTACGCATAAAAAATTGGCGTGCTGTCCATTATAAAGTTGCAATCAGAGTATGTCAACCTACATTGTCAGCAATTCCAGGGTTAGCTGGACTGTGAAGGTCATATCTTCTATTTCAGGCAAAATTTTCGCCTCAGCGGGGGAAAGCACCGGCTTTAGATCGCTTTTTGTCTGTCTGTGAGAAAAGCTCTTCACGAAATTGCCATCACGGGAATTGCTGTGTGGGCAGATGGAGTGGAGTGCGCTGGGCTTCCGCTCTTACACGTTCACGTTCCATGGCGTTATACTGTATTTCAAGTCAACCCATGTTGAGTTCAATCGTTTGCCTTCTTTCCCGTTAAAACGCTCCACCTGCCCGGAGTCTGGGTCGCCAGGCTTAGGCCCGGCAGGCTGGCACTCATTCGGTATAATTTTTCAAGGAGAACACCATGACTCGTTTATTCGGTATTGCTGGTGTACAGATGTCGGTTGTCCCGTGGGATGCGGCAGCCACCATTGATAAAATGAGTGACATTGCGGTCAATATCCAGAAAAATTTTCCGTGGGCACAGATGGTGGTGTTCCACGAGCTGATCGTGCCGGGCCTGGTGCAGTTTGTCACGCCCGAAAACAAGGATTGGTGGAAAAAGAACAGCGAAACCATCCCCGGCCCGCTGACCGAACGTTTGTGCATGCTGGCCCGCAAGACCGGTCAATGGCTGGTACCCGGCTCGATGTTCGAACTGGAAGGCGACAAACTCTACAACACCGCCCTGGTGATTTCACCCGCAGGCGAAATTGTCGCCAAATACCGCAAAATGTTTCCCTGGCTGCCTTACGAATCCGGGACGACCCCCGGTAATGAATTCTGTGTTTTCGATATCCCTGAGGTAGGCCGCTTTGGCCTGCTGATTTGCTACGATATGTGGTTCCCCGAAACCTCGCGCACACTGGCCTGGATGGGCGCGGAAGTCATTATCCAGCCCACGCTCACGCCCACTTCTGACCGTGAACTGGAACTAGTCATGGCTCGCGCAAATGCCCTGTTCAACCAGGCCTATTTTGTCAGCATCAACGGCATCGGCCAATGGGGCGGCGGGCGATCAACCATCATCAACCCGGATGGCCGGGTTATGCAGGAAGCCTCCACGAACCAAACCATCCTGACCGAAATCCTTGACCTTGACCACACCACCCGCAGCCGGGAATTCGGCACCCTGGGGCTGGGTCAAACGTTGAAGCAGCTGCGCGACTCTGGTCACAAATTTCCCATTTACGGGGATGCAGGCGGTCTGCCCGAGGGTAGTTTCAGCGGCCTGGGCGAACTTAAGTTTTTCCGTAATTTAAACGATCCACAAGATGGAAAGCACCCATAAGCTCAGTATCGAAAGTACCGATAAGTTCGGTATCGAAAGTACCGATAAGTTCGGTATCGAAAGTACCGATAAGTTCGGTATCGAAAGTACCCATAAGTTCAGTATCGAAACGGGCATTCATAAGATCTGAAACCGGCGAGCGAAGGTCCGGGATAACAGGAGGTTCTGTGAGCCGGGCGGCAGGTGGTCTGCTCAGCGTTTTACGATTTCCGTGGTCGACACCTCTTCAGAAATCAGGTAAACAGGATCCGCGAGCAATTTTTTCCATTCCTTCATTTTTTCCTGATATTCAGGCTCATAAAATGACTTTTCGAAAGTTTCCATGTCGGGATAATACGCCTCTGTAACATACCGAAAGGGCAGGCCTTCAACATCCCAGGCCCTTTTGACGATATAAAAGTCGGTTTTAATCAGTCCGGGAACACTGGTATTTTCTTTCTCATGGTCTGTTGTGCGCCATTTCAGAAATTCTTCATGATCGGTACCTGGCGGCAAATTATAGATCACAGTTAATTTAATCATTTATTTCTCCTTTGTTTTCATAATTGGGGTGGACATGTAACTGATCTGAAAATAGGTTTTCATGCCTGGTGGTGAAAATTTATTTGTAACTGCTCACGGGGTGGGTGCTTTTGGGCAGAAACCCATCCCCGCTAAGAACATGCGGGGTGAAAGAACCCTTCCCAAAATCGGGAAGGGG
>CAIWAX010000056.1 GCA_903910795.1 uncultured Anaerolineae bacterium | reverse complement strand
CGCACCTCGCGGTTGCGCCAGAGTTCCAACACCAGGGCGTTGGGCAGATGTTGATGGAAACGCTTGAAAAACAGGCACGGGTGAAAGGTTATAAAAATCTCGAAGTGTTGTCCAGGGTTACAGTAACCGCTGAGTACGAGAAACTAGGCTTTCATGTCTCAGAAATACCCCCTCTGCACCTTGGAATTGTCCACCAGGTGTTAATGGAAAAAAAGATTAGCGGGTAGGGTCATTTTCAATAATGTGAAATCGGGCCTGTGGTAAACACACGCCCGATTATTTTTTTTCGGCGATTGTTTTCCACAGTGGGCTGAGCAACTTTACTAAAATTGAGATGATACTGCTGATAGGCGCCAGCAGCCAGTCAATCAACTCGTTGATAATGCCAATCCCCTGGCTTAGCCAAACAAGTATAAAGCGGGTTTTGCGTAAAATGCTGATGTGTTCATAGGCAAGCGCCAGAAGGATGACAGAGATTGAAATCCCGAAGCGCAACATATCTGAAATCTCCACATTCCAGACTTGCTCGAGGATCAACTCCAATCCAATCACGAATACCAGGATGTAAGCCGCGTTTTTCAAAATTGGTTCACGTTCAACAGCGTAGCTGAACAATCCGGCTGCATAGCGCATGGTCAGAATACCGATTGCTACACCGAGCATCACCACCCATAACAGCTTGGAAAGGGATACAGCCGCCACGACATTATCAATACTGAATACCAGATCCATCAACTCGACTGTCACTACGGTGGCCCAAAATGATCTGGCCTTGATTGGGCTGCCTTCGCCATCCTCATCCTCTTCGCCGCCAATAGATGATTCTTCCAGGCTGTCAAATGCCAGATGAATTAAATAGGCTGCACCGATCAGTTTAATCCAGGGGTTATGGATGAGAAAGCTGACCATAAACAACATCAAGCCGCGCCCAAGATAAGCACCCAACAATCCAACCCTCAACGCTGCTGTACGCTGGTTGCCGAGAAATGGGTGTAATATCTTCCCCAGACCCTTTAATGGGTCGGGCCAGGGAATATCCACCTTGTCTGGCAGAGGTGAAACCAATGCGCCGATAATGGCGGCGTTATCGATGGAAAGGATACCCTCCAGGAAGATGAGTTGCACAACGATCAGGAATATGGGCCAATAAAACGACATATTTTTCTCCGAGTATCACATATTTAAATGTGACAAAAAAACCAGTCCGGTTTTTTATGCTATCACCGGGCTGGCTTTTGGTTTGCCGTAAAGGTTTTTAAGGGGCGATACGTGTGTTAGGTAGAATGGTTGTATCCTTTGGAATGATCACAATGCCATCTTGTACCACCCAGGTACCGGCATCCATTTCGGTGTTTCGCGGGAAAGGCTTGATCACCACACCATCTCCAATACGCACATTTTTATCCAGGATGGCGCCTTCAATTACGCAATTTGCGCCAATACCCAATGGAACATCGGTACTTTTAATGGATGGAGTATCGTAATAATCTGCACCCATGATGATGCTATCCTTGATTTTAGTGCCCGAGCCAATCTGACTGCGCAAGCCAATGGTTGAATGTGAGATGTGAGCCTTCTGGATCCGGCAGCCTTCGCACAATTGAACGTTTGTAAGAACGCTATCTTCGACGGAAGAGCCTGGCAACGTGTGGGGATTGTTGTAAATGGGTCTTTCAGGATTGAAGAAATTAAAAGGCGAATCTGCACTCGTCAGGGCCAGATTGGTTTCGTAAAAGGAACGGATCGTTCCAATATCCTGCCAGTAATCATCAAAATCGTAACCGAAGACCGAGTGGGTGCGGATCGAGTTTGGAATGACATCTTTACCAAAGTCATCATAGTCTGGGAAGTTTGTCAGCAAGTCGATCAAGACTGAGGTTTTGAACATATAGATACCCATGGAAGCCAGATAGGGGCGCTGTGGATCGTCACGACTGACAAACTGGGCCTGAATTTTTGGATCTTTTGGCTTTTCAACAAAAGCTGCAATCCTCCGGTCTTCCGCTACCTTGAGGATGCCCAGGCCGGGTATTTCTTCCTTTGTTACCGGGTGAACGCCCACTGTGATGTCGGCATTGTTATCCCAATGGAATTTGGCCATTGCAGCATAATCCATACGATATAGATGGTCCCCAGCCAGAATAAGTACGTAAGCCGCATCCGAAGAAATAATTTCGCGGATTTGTTTGCGGACAGCATCGGCCGTGCCCTGATACCAGTCATCACTTTGAAGAGTCTGTTCGGCTGCCAGTATTTGAACCCACCCGGTATGGAAGGTGTCAAAACGATATGTCCGTGTGATATGGCGGTTTAACGAGACCGAGTGGAATTGAGTCAATACAGCAATGTGGTAAATACCTGAGTTGATGCAGTTACTGATCGGAATGTCTATCAAGCGATATTTTCCGGCAATCGGAACGGCTGGTTTGGCGCGTAATTTGGTAAGTGGGTAGAGACGAGTGCCTCTTCCGCCCCCTAAAATAATGGCCAGGATATCTTCTGACGCTGCTGGCATAATAACCTCCGGCTTTTTAAGATTGGGTTGATGACAAAATTGAGTAATTCTTATTACAAGTATAGTTCAGTAATCAATTCTGATGTCTCTTCGTATGCGCAAATTAGCTGGTTTTCGTGATCAATTTTACCGCCAAATTATAATCTGTGAAAATTTCACACGCAATTTTTACTGCTTGTACGTCAAATACGATAAAATTCAGGTTGGCGTCCAATCCAGCCGGTTCTCAATCGTGGTTCTCGATTGATGGCTGAAGTCGAGTTTGTTTGTTCCAATTGCACCGGGGTATGTTTATGAAACTTGCTACGTTATGCTATGTCCGACAAGATAATCAGACTTTAATGATTCACCGTATTAAAAAACTCAACGATATTCACTTGGGAAAATGGAATGGCCTGGGGGGTAAGCTTGAGCCGGGTGAATCACCGGAACAATGTGTGATTCGGGAAGTAAAAGAAGAAGCCGGATTGACCATTCAGGAGCCTTGTTACCATGGGCTGCTGGTTTTTGCGAATTTCAAAAACGATGATTGGTATGTGTGGGTTTTTAGTGCAGATAAGTTTATTGGTGAGCAGGCTCTAGAATCTAATGAAGGTAACCTGCAATGGATACCGGACAAAGATTTGACTTCATTGAATCTGTGGCCATCCGATCAAATCTTCTTACCCTGGCTGAAGTCCGAAAAGATTTTCTCTGCCCGTTTTCAATATGCAGGTGATGAAATGTTAGGGCATGACGTGGTCTTTTATTGATAATTTTGATTTGTCTTGGAAGTATAATGAATCAAATATGACAATTATTAACGGCGCGCACGTATTGCTGGGTGTCACCGGCTCCATCGCGGCTTATAAAGCCGCTGATCTCGCATCCAAACTCACCCAGCATGGCGCAGAGGTGGATGTGATCCTTACCTCGGGCGCGGAAAAGTTCATCACCGCCCTGACATTCCAATCGATTACCGGGCGCAAAGCGTACAGTGATGCGGATTTATGGGGTGGTCAGGCGCATATCTTGCATGTGGGGCTGGGTCATTCTTCCAAACTTTTCGTTATTGCGCCTTGCACAGCCAATACGCTTGCAAAACTTGCACACGGCCAGGCAGACAACCTGTTGACAGTCACGGCCCTGGCCATGAGCGGCTCCATCCTTGTTGCGCCTGCCATGGATGCGGGTATGTATGAACATCCCGCCACCCGTCAGAATGTGAGCGTTTTACAAGAGCGCGGAGTTCTTTTTGCCGGACCGGCTGAAGGGCGTATGGCTTCCGGCATGGTTGGAAAAGGCCGTATGTTGGAACCGGCTGAGATTATTGGACATATCCGGCTAACCCTGGGGCGTGGTGGTGCACTGGCTGGCCGCCGTCTGGTTATCACAGCCGGAGGCACACAGGAGCCAGTTGATCCGGTGCGATATTTGACCAACCGTTCTTCAGGGAAGCAGGGTTATGCTCTGGCGCAGGCTGCCCTGGACGCAGGGGCGACTGTCCGCCTTGTGACTCATCCAACTGGTCTGACCCCGCCGGTGGGAGCAGAAGTGGTTGAAGTGCGTACCGCCCAAAATATGCTTGATGAAGTTTTGAAATCTTGCGAAGAGGCTGACGCACTGGTGATGGCTGCGGCAGTGGCAGATTTTCGGGTTCAGCATGTTTCTGAGCACAAATTGAAGAGGCGCGATGGCATTCCGCAAATTCAGCTCATTGCGGCTCCTGATGTGCTGAGCACAGTGGCACAGGAACGTGGAAAATTGAAAAAATTAAAAGTTGTGGTAGGATTCGCTGCGGAAAGTCGTGATCTTATCGAAAATGCAGCCGCCAAGTTAAATGCAAAGAAACTAAATTTTATTGCCGCGAACGATATCTCGGCCACAGATGCGGGTTTTGCTGTGGACACCAACCGCCTGACTTTGTTATATGCCGATGGAAAACGTGAGTCTTTGCCGCTAATGGGCAAAGATGAAGCTGCGGAGGCTATTATTGCAAGGGTGGCAAATCTCCTGGAGTGATATGCGTGTTTTAGTAATTTCTGATATTCATGCGAATCTCAATGCTATGGAAGCTGTACTGGCTGATGCCGGGAAGGTGGATGAAACCTGGTGTCTGGGAGATATGGTTGGCTATGGCCCAGACCCGAATGATGTAATTGAGCGTTTGCGTGAACTCCCCAATCTAACCTGCATTTTAGGCAACCATGATGTGGCCGTGCTGGGCCAGATGGATTACGCTGTTTTTAATGCTGATGCGCGCAAGTCGCTATTATGGCAGCAGCAGAATGTGACCGATTCCAACCTGGTCTATTTGGATACCCTGTCAAAAGATAAACTGATTTGTGGAAACGTCACACTGGCTCACGGAAGCCCGCGCGATCCGGTTTGGGAATATATATTAAATACCCTTTCGGCACGCCTGAACTTCAGTGCTTTTTCAACGGATTATTGCTTTGTAGGGCACACTCATATTCAATGTTTCTTTCAAATGGATATGAATAAAGATCTTGTCACACAATATTTGCCTCGTCAGGGGCAGGTGACGAAACTTACTCCTCGTATCATTCTTAATCCCGGAAGCGTTGGTCAGCCACGTGATCGGGACTCTCGCGCCGCTTATGCGATCTTTGACCCGGAGACATCTTCCTGGGAGCCGCATCGTGTGAATTATGATATCAGCGCGGTCCAGGCTCGCATCCGTGCCGCGGGATTGCCCGAGAAACACGCCTCCCGATTGGCAGAAGGCTGGTAGAGATCAAAAAAGTGCAGTGTTTACTGCGCTTTTTTGATGGAACTTTATGGTATGGCTCTTCGTCCACATAATACAATCCCTTGTTTATCAGTGTAAGGAGGAACGCCATGAAACGGAACTTGTTAGTTTTGATGATTGCCGCAATTATTCTGACCGCCTGTGCTGCCGCGCCAACGTCTGCGCCATACGCTGTCGCACCGCTGGCAAGTTCAGATGCGCAGCAATCAAAGAGTATCGAAGCACCGGCGCCAGCCATGGCTCCGGCAGTTAATGCCCCGGCCGCCGGCCAAAACCGGGGGGCCAGTACGGCTCAGGATCGCATCGTGATCCAAAATGTTGACCTGTCCATTGTCATAAAAGACCCTCAGTCCAAAATGTTGGAAATTAGCGCGCTTGCCCGCCGTCTCGGTGGATTTGTGGTTTCATCCAATATGTCACAGGTCAGTGTTGGCGATAATCTGAAGGTGCCGGAAGGCACCATCAGCATTCGTGTTCCAGCCACGGATTTGGATAACGCGCTGGCTGAAATCAAAGCCAATACGGTGGATGTGCCATCTGAGAATCGCACCGGGCAAGATGTTACAGATAAATATGTAGATCTGCAATCGCAACTAAAGGCCAAGCAGGCCGCCGCTGATAAACTGTATGAGATCATGCAGAAAACTGACAAGCCCGAAGATACACTGCTTGTTTTCAACCAACTTACCCAGATTCAGAGCGATATCGAAGTATTGAAAGGTCAGATCAATTATTACGACCAGGCTTCCAGTCTGTCAGTGATCAACGTTCGTCTGATTGCCGAAGAAACTGTCAAGCCCCTGGTGATTGGAGGCTGGCAGCCGCAGGGCGTGGCGCGCGATGCCACCCAGTCATTGATTACGTTCTTCCAGAAATTTATCGAATTCTTGATCTGGCTGGTCATTTACATTATCCCAGTCATGGCGGTGATCATCCTCCTGCTGGCACTCTTGTGGCGGTTGTTTCGATGGTTCTGGAAAAAAGTCTTCCCCAAGAAGACCCCGCCCACACCCAAAGCGTAGGTAATCTTTGCTGGAAAAGATTTCATTCATGCTGCGCCCCTCTTCTGGAACGGAAGAGGGGCGCGTGTTTTACAGGTATAATTTTAGGGATGGATAAATTATTTTACGATGCCCAGCGGTTATTTGGTATCAGCCTGTCTCCCAGACAGATGGCGCAATTGGCGCTTTATGAGCGCGAATTGCTTTCCTGGAACGAAAAGTTCAACTTGACGGCTATCCGTGATGTGGAAGGTATCCGCGCCAAGCACTTTCTTGATTCTTTTTCATGCAGCCTGGCGTGGAAAGAACAGATTCCGCGCCGCTTGATTGATGTGGGCACCGGGGCTGGCTTTCCGGGGGTGGTACTCAAGCTGCTGTATCCCTCCATGAAACTGACTTTGGTGGAATCGGTGGGAAAGAAAGCAAATTTTTGTACACATATTGTCGAAACTCTGGAATTGACGAACGTGGAAGTTCTCAGCACCCGGGCTGAGGATGTGGGACAGGATGCGCGGCATCGTGAAAAATATGATTGGGCCGTGGCGCGGGCTGTGGCCGTCATGCCGGTATTGGCGGAGTATTTGCTTCCGCTGGTCAAGGTGGGCGGCGGAATCCTGGCTCAAAAAGGCGAGAGCGGGCCGGCGGAAACTAATCTTGCGAGCAATGCGTTCACCTTGTTGGGCGGCAGGCTCCGACAGTTGATTAAAGTGGAATTGCCGGGCGTGGCGGATGAACGTTATCTGGTGGTGATTGATAAAGTTGCAGCCACCCCCAAAAGCTACCCCCGCAAAGCGGGAAATCCATCCAAAAAACCTTTATAAATTTTCGATTCTTATCTATATCGATAATAAAAGAGCGCACCCAGGAAATAAATCCTGGGTGCGCTCTTTTATTTCCGGGATGACTTTCTTCAAAGTCATCCCGGAAGTTCATTAATGGGTCTTGACTTTGTCGCAAAGTTGGCGTACACTTTGTTTAGTATAAACTAAACGTACTAAACGAGGCAGCATGGCACAAGATCTCCATCAAATCAAGCAGGGTTTTATTGAGGGGCTCAGTAGCATCAGCCAGTTTTGGGGTTTTCCCAAGGGCATGGGCGCAATATTTGCTGTATTGTACCTGTCTGCCGCTCCACTCTCGCTTGATGAGATTGTGGAACAAGCCGGGCTTACGAAAGGTGCGATCAGCACCAATGTGCGGGCTCTCTCTCGAATGGGATTGATTCGCCCGGTGATACGTTTTGGCGATCGCAAAGATTATTACGAAGCCGAGACAGATTTTTATAAGGCTATCCGCGCCATTCTGAAGGAACGTCAGAATAGTGAATTTGACAGGGCTGTCGAATCTGTGAAATTAACCCTTCGAGAACTTGAGACCGGCGACTCAGATCCTGAACGCGTCTTTATGCTGGAACGGGTGCGCACCTTGAACACGTTCTTTACCACATTGGATGCGCTGTTTGGCGCTATTTCGCGCCTGGATAGCCTTGGTGCAAACACAATTCAAACTGTTTTGAAAATATTGAAATAATCAAATAGCCCGAACGGGCTTTCAACCGGGGCACTCGCCGCCGGTGTGTTTAATGTTGCCAAAAATAAAGGAGAAAAAATGAAAACCGCAGTAACAGGTTCCTATTCGTATTCTGGAAAGTACATCACGCGTCGTTTACTGGCACAGGGCGACGAAGTGATCACATTGACCGGACATCCTGATCGCCCGGATCCTTTTCATGGGCAGGTGAGAGCTTTCCCACTTGATTTTAGCGTGGAAAACATGTCTCATTCGCTGGCCGGGGTCGATACCCTCTACAACACGTACTGGGTGCGCTTTGACCACGGCAGCAATACTCAAAATCGCGCGGTCGAAAACACTGCTCGATTAGTGCAGGCGGCTAAAATGGCGGGTGTCCGGCGCATTGTTCACATCAGCATCACAAACCCGTCGCTCGATTCAAGGCTGCCTTATTTCAAAGGCAAGGCGCTCAATGAGCAAGCGGTACAAGATTCCGGGCTGTCTTACGCCATCCTGAGGCCAACGGTCCTGTTTGGCTCTGAAGACATTCTGATCAACAACATCGCTTACCTTTTGCGGCGAGTTCCGCTGTTTGCGCTGCCCGGTGATGGCAATTACCGGCTTCAGCCAATTTTCGTGGACGATCTGGCTGGACTGGCGGTAGAATCTGGAAAACTGAATGAAAACCTGCTCTGGGATGCGGTTGGGCCGGATGTTTTTACTTTCGCTCAGATGGCAAATTTGATTGGCAAATGTATCGGGCATTCCAGGTTTTTCGTTCCCGTGCCTCCGGTCATGGCGTTGGCGGCCTCCAAAGTCATCAGCGCCATGCTTGGTGATGTTATCCTCACTCGTGATGAAGTTGACGGCTTGATGGCTGGTTTGCTGGTTTCAAATGAACCAGCCCGGGGCAAAACCCATCTGGCGGACTGGCTATCCGCCAATACATCGACCGTTGGGATAAAATATGCTTCCGAATTGAAGAGACATTATCAGTGAAGTTGAGGCTCCCATTGCGTCCAGCCCGTACAGGTGGTGGTAATGTGACCATTTTGTCGCTATAGGAACACACCAGCCATCGATTGCCCGCTTGGAAAATGGCACAAGCCCGCCGAAATGGTGTGCGTGGAAATTTGCCAAAAATTTACCAACAGTTTTGCGCTATACCCGATCTTTATTGTAGATGGCGAGCAGACAGTCTTTCAAGATATAATAAAGCAGATGCGCACTTAAAATAAAAAAGCCCCCCAAACCTGGGGGGCTGTGTGCCGAAGGTGGGAATTGAACCCACACTCCTTACGGAACACGATTTTGAGTCGTGCGCGTCTGCCAGTTCCGCCACTCCGGCAATGATTATCCTGTGCTCGATTTTGCGAAGCAAATCGCACTCAAAAGCACGGCAAGTATACCACTCTCAACCATAAGGTCAAGATGAAACTAGGTATCATAGGTCTACCCCAATCTGGAAAAACCACCCTTTTCAACGCCCTCACGCGTAGCAACACACCCACCACCGCCTCGGCTGGCCGCATCGAAGTCCACAACGGTGTGGTGGATGTCCCAGACGCGCGCATTGACAAACTGAGCGGCATGTTCAAGCCCAAGAAAACCATTTACGCCAAGGTGACTTACGCCGATATCGCCGGGCTGGATGGCAACTCCAAGGGCATCTCCGGCACCCTGCTGAACACCCTGGGTCAGATGGATGCCTTCATCCACGTTGTGCGCAGTTTCGAGGATGACAACACTCCCCACCCGTCCGGTTCCGTAAACCCGGCCCGCGATGCCGACTCCATGCTCACCGAGTTGCTGCTTAACGACCAGATTGCCGTGGAACGCAAGCTGGAACGCCTGGTGGATGAGCGCAAAAAAGGCGGTACAGACAAGGCCATCAACGAACGCCAGACCGTTCTATTCACCCGCCTGCTGGATGCTCTCAACAATAATCAGCCGCTCCGCAAACTTGAATATTCGCAGGATGAGGAGAAAGACCTCTCCAGCTTTGGCCTCTTGACCCGCAAACAGATCATGACGGTCTTCAACCTGGGCGAAAGCCAGAAGCCACCCGCCATCGAGCTCGATCACCCATCTGTTGCCCTGCCGGGCAAGCTCGAGATGGAGATCGCCCAGCTTGGCCCCGAAGATGCGCAATTGTTCATGTCCGAATATGGTATCGAAGAACCGGCGCTCAACCGCATGATCCGGCTTTCGTATGAATTGCTCAACCTGCAATCCTTCTTCACCGTGGGAGAGGATGAAGTCCGCGCCTGGACTACCCGCCGCAACGCCAGCGCAGTCGAATCCGCCGGCGAGATCCATACCGATATCGCCCGGGGCTTTATTCGCGCCGAAGTGGTAGCTTATGACGATCTGATCACCCTGGGCTCAATGGCCGAATGTAAAAACAAAGGCAAATTTCGTCTGGAAGGCAAGGAATACATCGTCAAAGATGGCGATATCGTCCATATTCGCGCGGCCCTGTAGCCCGGTTGCAGTGCCCGGCCCTTGTAATCTACCCCAAAACCCGTTTCCATGGAAACGGGTTTTGTTTTCCCCCGCGTTTTTAATGTTAGCGTGCCAAAATTGTGTCAAAATTAACTGGACAAATTTTATCAGGAGGCAGCCATGTTTTCTCGCCGCACCCGCCCGGTTTTTTCAAGCATAGTTCTCATTCTTGCCATGTTCGCCTGCAACATGCCTTCGGCATCTACGAAAGCCACGCAAGTTCCCACTTTCCCCCCGCCCATCGATGCCACCAAAATTGCGCTCGAAATCCAGGCCACCAACAATGTCCATCCTGCAACCCAGGGGGTGGATCCAACCAAACTGGCGCTGGAAATCCAGGCCACCAATAATGCCCCCAAACCGGTGGATGCCACAAAGGTCGCCCTGGAAGTCCAGGCTACTGACGCTGCCGCTCAGCTAACCCAGCAAGCCAGTCAGCCGACTATCGATTTGCCCTCTCAGCCGTCGGTCGGCGCACCTACCGCTGCCTCCGGCTCCCCAACCATGTCCAACCAGGATTTCAAGACCCGCATGAAAACCGCCAAAATCCTGGTCTATGAGGATACAACCAATATTGGCTACTGGATCAGCGATGCGCTCGACACCATGGGGCTCAAATACACTTTTGTCGGTGATGCCAGCGGCACCTTCATGGAATACCTGAACTCCCCCATCGATTGGGACCTGATCATTGTCGGGGCTGAGGCCCGCAGCCGGGTGCAGGGTGAATTCTGGGACGTGATCAACGAGAGGGTCTCGCGCGATAACGCCGGTCTGATCGCCGAGGTCTGGTACCTGAACCGGTTGGGAGAAGGCCGCATCAAGCCGCTGCTCACCAACTGCGGTGTGCAGTACCAGAAAGATTGGGTCAAAATGGAGTCGGTCTACTGGCTCGATTCCACCGACCCGCTCTTCAGCAACCCAAACAAGGCCATGCCGCTCATCAATTATGTCAATTATTGGGGCAATTTTTTCCCGATCGATCACGGCGATTTACTGAAGCTTGCCCCCGGAAGTGACGCCCAGCTGCTGGCGGGCACCTTCCAGAAACGGAAATCGGACTACGGCGTGCTGGCCTCCTGTCTGAGCGGCCGGGTTCTCCTCCAGACCTTCTGCAATCACGACTTCAACCACGATAACATCATCCGCCTGTGGCAAAACTACATCACTTACGTTCTCAAGAACCGTTTTGCATTAAAGCCCTGAGATGATGACCCCTCATCGCCCCCCTTCCCGCCGCGATTTCAGGCGCTAACGTTTTCGCTGGGAAACACTTCTAAACACAACAGCCACAAAGGTCTCGAAGGAAGAAAAAAACACAAATCAAGTGAGAGAGAGCCATCTTTCCAAAAAGACGGGTAAACTCAGACCATCCGGCCAACACATGCCTTTCATCGTCACCATGCCACAAGATTGGATCAAACAACTCTGATGAAAACACCTTACCGAACTTATCGGTACTCTCCATCGCGCCTGCGGCTGCTTCCTCTATTCTTTCTGGTCACCCTGCTGCTGAACGCCTGCCAGCCAGCCAGCCCGACGAGCGCACCATCCACAGCGGTTCCCACGCTCCCACCTGCCACACGCACCCTGCAACCCCGGCCAACCGTCACGCCCCAGCCCACCCATCCAAAACCAACTGCCGAACTGCCAACCGCGACACTACCGCCCAGCCCAACGCCAGGACCGATCGCGAAGCGCGTCTTGATCTTGAGCATCGACGGCCTGCGCCCGGATGCCATTGCCCTGGCCCCCATGCCCAACCTGCTGGCGTTGATGAAAAACGGCGCCTACAGCCTGAAGGCTCGCACCATTTTCCCGAGTGTAACGCTCCCGGCCCACGCCTCCATGCTGACCGGGCTCTGCCCTTCCAAAACCGGTGTCGATTGGAACGATTATCTGCCCGAAAGAGGTTACGCCAAAGGCACAGGTTTGTTTAATATCGCGCATACAGCGGGATTATTTACTGCCATGTTCGTGGGCAAGCAAAAATTGCGCCAGCTCACCCCCCCCGAGAACACGGATGTCTTCCGCTTTATCAACGACCGCGATACCGTCATAGCCCAGGATGTCACCCAGGAATTTCCGGTCAACTTTGGATTGCTCTTCGTACACTTTGCCACAACAGACGATATGGGCCACGCATACGGCTGGCTGAGTCCCCAGTACATCAGCGTTGTTCAACACGCTGATATTGCCCTGGGTACCCTGCTCAAAGCGCTGGACGATCACGGCATCCGCCAGGAAACCCTCGTCATCGTCACCGCTGACCACGGCGGCCATGCGCAGACGCACGGATCGCTCATGCCTGAAGACATGACCATCCCTTGGGTCATTTCCGGCCCGGGTGTGCGGCCCGGCGAATTGAGCACCCACATCCAGACGACCGACACGGCCGCCACGGCCGCCTGGGCGCTCGGCCTGCCCCGTCCCGCTGAATGGGATGGCTGGCCCGTCTTTGAAGCCTTTGGACAGCCCCCCCAGCCTCGCCCGCTGCCCTTCTGCAAGTAAACCGGTCACTCATCTGAAAATGCGCTTTCTGGTGCCCGCCATAGCGAAGGAGCGCTCCTCAGCGACTGCGGCAGTCTCCCCCCATGTTGGGGATTGCCGCGCCGCCGCACGATTTGCTTGGCAAATCGTAACTACTCAGCCTGTTTCGTCAATTAAGAATAAAGTCGGTAAAAGAACTATATTTCGATGGTTCGCTGCGCGAAAACACCATAAAAAGTACTGCCTCCCCTTCCCGATTTTGGGCTAATCCTTACCCACATCTTTTGCCATTTTTAACGCGGGTTTTATAATGCCCTCGGTCACAAATTGCGGTTCTCCACTTAAGCAAAAAAGCGCAATTTGTGACCGTGAAGGGTATAGCAGGGAAATGAGGGGGTTCTGGGTGGAAAAGGCTGTTTCGCTCCGCGTGCTTTTCGCGAAGGCGGCAGCCACCTTTTCCACCCAGATCATCGTGCTGTGCACAAGAACTTCTCCCTCTCCCGTTCCCGGAATCTTTATGCGCTGAGCAAGATTTTGAACAGGAGAGGGTCGGGGTGAGGGTTATCAGAATCCAAGGCCGAGGATTTTTGGAATATGCACAAAAAAACACTGTAAAAAAAGAGGAAAAACTTGGGCAATAATCACCTTCAGCAGACTTGTGAGTAAGGATTAGCCCGATTTTGGGAAGGGTTTTTTCACCTCGCACGCTCTTAGCGAGGGTCGGGGGTTCTTTCACCCCGCACACCTGCACTTGCGTTCCGGTGCGATTTGCCAAGCAAATCGTGTGTTCTTAGCGGGGATGGGTTCCTGCCAAACAGCACCCACCCCGTCAGCAGTTACGGCACACCGTCCCTTGTTTCACCCCGGTGCAGTGCCGGGGGCGTCCTTCGGGAATGACAGCTAACAGGGTTTATTTTTAGATTAAAATAAGAATTAAAGCTGTTGGAAAAGAAAGGTTTTCAGGTATGAATCAACGTCGAGTAAATACTTTAAAAGAAGCCGCGCTTGGCTATCTGTTTTTAGCTCCCGCTTTGATCTTGTTGCTAGTGTTTGAGATCTTCCCGGTATTTTATGGTTTTTACATCAGCATGTGTGACTGGCGCTTATCCTGTACGCGGTTTGTTTTTTTTGATAATTATCTAAACGCATTCAAAGACCCTGAAATGTGGCATTCTCTATTAGTGACAGCCACCTACGCGATCATTTCCATCCCCCTCCAGTTGTCATTGGGTTTGGTACTGGCTTATTTACTTTTTCAAAAGATTAAGGGCATCCAGGTTTTTCGCATGCTTTACTTCCTACCCTACATCACCACCACGGTTGCCTCGGCCGCGGTTTGGGCCTATCTTTACAGCCCGGATATTGGACTGATCAACCGTCTTCTGGCCCTCATGAATCTGCCCCAATTAAAATGGCTTGGAGAACCGAAGGGAATCTTTGAAATGGCCTTCTCAGCCATGAACCTTGCTATTCCATCCTGGGCGGCCGGTCCCAGCCTGGCGTTAGTATCCCTGATTATCTACACCACCTGGGTATTTGTCGGGTATGACATTGTTATCTTTTTAGCCGGTTTGGGCGGCATCCCAAAGGATCTTTATGATGCGGCGAAGGTCGATGGCGCCTCAGGCTGGCTCCTATTTCGTGAGATCACCCTTCCGTTGCTTTCACCGACAACCTATTTCCTGCTAGTGATCACTGTCATTGGCACCTTTAAAGCCTTCAATCATATCTATTTGATGACCGGTGGCGGGCCCGGAAATGCCACCACCACCGCCAGCCTGTATATCTTCCAGAATATGTATCAAAATAACGTTTATGGCTACAGTTCGGCGCTTTCATTTATTGTTTTTGTGGTAATCATGGTTATGACAGTGTTCCAGAACAATATTGCCGATAAGAGTGTGGTTTATGACTAAATGGAAAGTACGATAGATGTTAAGATAATGATTTTGTTACTACTCAGCCATACTCCGAAATTGTCATTGCGAATACTATGACTTTGTCAAGCCAAAACCAAAGGGTTGACGCTGACATAGTTGGGTATGAAAGGTTTTTGAGAAACTAAAACTGCGCAAGCAATCTT
>CAIWAX010000055.1 GCA_903910795.1 uncultured Anaerolineae bacterium | reverse complement strand
CCTGCCGCAGATTCCAGAATTGCTCACAACCCAACCCAAGAGCGGACAACAGGATCAGGCGGTTAAGCGCCGTGTGACTGACCAGGACAATGTCCTGTCCGGCATGCCTGCCTAACAGCGCATTCAATGTCCGCATAGCGCGCAGGCGAGCTTCTTCAAGCGACTCGCCGCCAGGAAAACCGAACCTTCCCGGCGAATTCAGCCATTGTTCAAATTCCCTTGGCCAGCGCTGGCTGACTTCATCCGGGGTCAACCCCTGCCAATGGCCGCAATCCACATCGATCAAGCCAGGCTCACTTTCCACCGGCAGATTAAATTGCTGGGAGATTGCCTCCGCTGTCTTGCCCGTGCGTGATAACGGTGCGGCATAGACAGCCTCTGGATGACAAAGCCGGGCGACATACTTTCCAGTCGCCTCCGCCTGCGCCAGACCAACGCTATCCAGGGGCACATCTGCATGACAACGAAAGCGCTCGGTACTGTTCCATTCAGTTTGTCCGTGTCGGACAAGGATAATGCGTGTCATTGGTTGGCGCTGCCTTTCTATGTCTCGATTTGGTTTCGGCCTGCCCATAAGGCTTTCCAGGCCAAGGCTGTCTCGTTCTCAAGCGTTAGTTTGCGCACCTTGTTCACTCCATTTCTCTGCAAATCCACATAGCCCGTTTGCCAATCTCTATCCGGGTTGCACTCAACCTCCGCAACATATTTTCGCGGGCAGATGGTAATGATCCAGCCATAGGAAGCGCCCCTGGCCTTGTCTTCTTCAATCAGAATGACAGCCTGGTTGGTCAAAGCAAGCAAGGATGATGGGGCAATCGGACAATGAAAAAAGCGCAGAAACGGCTGCGCAATACGCGGCTGGAAGACATACCCCAGGAGCTGTTCACCGGGCTGCAAGGCATACAGCCGAAGGCCGTTCATAAATTTAAAGGATATAGGCTCCAAAGCATCCAGTAAAGAGTTACTCTTTGGGTTAAAAGTTTTTTCCGAATCGTACCACTTATACGTAAAACGAAGAAACTGCCTCAGTACGGCGTCTATGAACGGCTGACCAACCGTGTTGTACTCCACAACCATGTGGATCAGGCTTCCATCCACTTCGCCGGACAATTCCAGTCGGCCGTATAGTAATATCAAAGTGTGGTGAGCGTATAAAAAAGCCTTACCAGGCAGATAGGTTGCAGTCGGCAATTGCCCAGACGCGCCGATCTCCTGAAGGTGCAGCAGCCCTCTTGAGGTGGATAAAAGCGCCTGCAATGGAACACCGCCGCGCCTGATATAGGGTTGGGGTGGAAGCATCAAGATGGAATTGACAGGCTCGTTCGGTTTCAACGTGTTCTGAACCGCCAGTTGAAAATGCTCAGGCAGTTCTGTTAGATTCTGAAGCGGGTACGGAAACGGATTTACTCTTGCGACCATGCTTCAAACACTTTTTGGACTTGAATTACTGCTCCTGCTTTTGATAAAGCAGGAGCAGTCTTGATCAAAATTTCCTTAAAACTAGCGCACAAAAGCTTTGCGGCCAGCGTACACGGCGGCATCGCCCAATTCTTCTTCAATGCGCATCAACTGGTTGTATTTCTCCACACGTTCGCCGCGACAGGGGGCACCGGTCTTGAGGTGCCCGGTGGACATGGCCACCGTCAGGTCGGCGATAAAGCTGTCCACCGTTTCGCCGGAACGGTGCGAGACCATCGCACCCCAACCGGCTTTGCTCGCCATTTGGATGGCGGCAATCGTTTCGCTGAGCGTGCCAATCTGGTTGAGTTTAATCAGTACCGCATTGGCGACATTTTCGCGAATGCCGCGCTCAATGCGTTCGACGTTGGTGACAAACAAATCGTCACCGACCAGCTCAATTTTTCCACCCAGGGTCTGGTTGAGCAGTTTCCAGCCATCCCAATCATCCTCGGCCAGGCCGTCTTCGAGCACCACGATGGGATATTTCTCCGCCCAGTCGGCGTACATCTGCACCATTTCAGCAGAGGAAACCTTGCGACCTTCGGTGCGCAGGTTGTACAGGCCATCTTCATAGAATCCGCTGGAGGCTGGGTCGAGCGCAATGGCGATATCATCCCCAGGTTTGTAACCGGCTTTTTGGATGGCTTTCAGGATGAGTTCGACCGCATCTGAGTTTTTCTTTAGCGCTGGGGCAAACCCGCCCTCGTCACCTACTCCGGTGGTGTAGCCGCCATCTTTCAGTACACTCTTTAGCGCGTGATAAACTTCACTTCCCCAGCGCAGGGCTTCGCGGAAGTTGGGCGCGCCCACCGGTGCAATCATAAATTCCTGCAAGTCGGTACCCTGCCAGTTGGCATGCACGCCGCCGTTCAGGATGTTGAACATCGGCACTGGCAGGATCTTGGCACTGACCCCGCCCAGGTAGCGGTAGAGCGGCAAATCCGCCGAATCTGCTGCCGCGCGCGCCACGGCCAGGCTGACGCCCAGGATGGCATTGGCGCCATACTTGCTCTTGTTGGGTGTACCATCCAGTTTGAGCATTTCAGTATCTATGGCAGACTGGTCAACAGCTTCCATATCATAGAGCGCTTCGG
>CAIWAX010000054.1 GCA_903910795.1 uncultured Anaerolineae bacterium | reverse complement strand
GCGTCCAGGTTTTCACGCACGCTCAGTTCAGGATAGGCATAAGGGCTCTCGATCATATACCCAACCGAACTCCACGGTTTTTTCCCGCCAATTTCAATCAGATTTCCCATTACACGCGCACTGCCGGAGGTTGGCTTGACCAGCCCTAGCAGCATGCGGATGGTGGTGGTTTTCCCGGCGCCGTTCAGCCCCAAAAAGGCGTATATTTCACCCCGCGCCACGCGCAGCGACAGCCCATCCACGGCCCTGACGTTCCCGAAGTGTTTGACGAGCTGTTCGGTTTCGATACTGAACGATTTGCTTAGCAAATCGTGGGTAATTTCCATGGCAGTATTCATGCGTTCCCTGGAAACTTGGTTGTTTGTGGTACTTTCCTTGCGGATGCCAAGGTTCTTCCTGTTAATCCTATCACCAAACGTAACTACCCGTGAATAGTCACGCTATTTCCATAATTCAGGTCTGATTTGTATTCTATTTTCGTCACTTATGCGTTACAATACCGCACATAATAGCCAATCTTATTCGCTTTCTACATCAGGAGATTACCCCTATGAATTATCCTCTCGATATTCGCTTCAAAACCTTTGCGCTGATGCCCCAGGTCAAAGTCTCGGACGCCGCCGGACAGGTATTGATGTTCGTCAAAGAAAAGCTGGCCCTCAAGACCGCCGTTAAGTTCTTCGCGGATGAGGCCCAGCAGCGCCAGGTTTACGGCGTCGCAGCCGACAAGATGATGGGCATGACCGTCACCTATAACATCACCGCTGCCGACGGCAGCAAGGTGGGTGCGCTCAAGAACCCGGCCATGAAGTCGCTCTGGAAGGCCACCTTCCCGATCGTGGATGCCGCCGGCCAGGAAGTCGGCATGATCCACGAGGAAAACCCGTGGGTGAAGGTTCTGGACGCTCTGTTGAGCGACGTGCCGTTCGTCGGCATGTACATCAATCCCACCTACCTGGTGGAATTGCGCGGCCAGGGCCTGCTGCGCATCCGTAAACAGCCATCCCTGACCGAAGGCAAGTTCGCGGTCGAGAAGGTCTCGGAGCTTAGCGAAGCAGACGAGAAACTGCTCCTGCCCGCCATGATCATGTTCATCATGCTCGAGCGCACGCGCAAGTAAGCCTCAATCATTGCAAACTGCCCATCCTGTTTTCCAGGATGGGCAGTTTTTTTTCTACATCTCACTGGAAACGAAAAGGCTCATCGCCAAATCGATATTTTTGTGCAGGTTCTAAACCAATTTGTAGGCTACAGGCTGATGGGAACCGGGTTGAGCAGGTTGGCCTGCATGCTCCACGGGCCGCTCCAGGTGATCTGCACTGGCAGAACGCGGCCTTTCAAGTTCTCGTCTGATTCCACAAAGACCAGCTTGTTGGTGGGGGTACGCCCGCGCCAGCGGCCCTTAACCTTATCTTCAAACAGCACCGGCAGCGTCTGGCCCATGGAACGCGCGTTGATCTCGGCCACGATGCCTTCCTGCAAGTCTTCCAGCAGGCGGAAGCGGCGCATCTTTTCTTCTTCGCTGACATCATCCTGCATGCGCCGGGTGGCGACTGTGCCTTCACGCAGGGAATAGCGCGCCAGATGGGCCACATCCAGTTTTAGATCGGCCAACACCTGATAGGTTTGCATGAATTGTTCCTCGGTCTCGCCCGGGAAACCGACGATGATGTCTGTGGCGATCGAACAGCCGGGAATCTCGGCGCGGATTTTGGCGACGATGTCGCGGTAATCCTGCTGGGTGTAGCCGCGGTGCATGTTCTTCAGCACGGTGTCGTCACCGGCCTGGATGGGCAGCTCGATGTGCGGCATGACCTTTGGCAGGCTGGCGATGGCCTGGATCAATTCCTCGCCGAAGTAGTTGGGGTGCGAGGTCAGGAAGCGCACACGCTGGATGCCATCCACCGCGCTGACCAATTTGAGCAGCGCGGCCAGGTTGGGGCCGTCCGGGATATCCTTACCGTAGCGGTCAACGATCTGTCCCAGCAAGGTGATTTCCACCACGCCCTGGGCAGCCAGCGCGCGCACCTCGCTGACGATGTCGCCAACCGGGCGCGAGCGTTCAATGCCGCGCTTGTAAGGGATGATGCAAAAGGTGCAGGCGTGCGAGCAGCCGTAGACGATCGGGACATGCGCCGAGACCAGGTTGCCGCGTTCGGCGGCGGGCAGGATCAACTCCTCATCCATGGCGATGAAGCGCCGGGTGGTTTCGGCGTCTTCCAGCGAGCGGATCTCGCCCTGGGTCAGCAAGGAGATCAGCGGGCCGGGGTCGGAAGGTGGGGAGAAGACATCTACATAGGGGAAGGTGGCTTTGAGCTTTTCATAGCCGCGCACGCCCACCAGGCAGCCCATCAAGTTGATGATCAGTTTCGGGTTCTTCTGCTTTAACGGTTTGAGTGAACTGAGCCGGCCGTAGGCTTTATCTTCGGCTGATTGACGCACCACGCAGGTATTCATGACGATCACATCCGCGGCTTCGATCTGTTCGGTGTGGCTGTAGCCCAGGTGTTCGAGCGCCGAGCCGACCCGCTGCGAATCCGCCACGTTCATCTGGCAGCCTTCAGTCCAAATATGGTATTTCATAAGACATCCTCGAGATTTTTTACTACTGTTAAAAGGGTTAGGCGTGAATTATACCAATAAAGCGGCGCGGCCAATTGAGGGGGCTTTTACCTACCAGTCATCGCCATCCTCTGTGTCAGTAATGTTGGCATCGTATGCTGCCGGGGATTCAAACATGCTCAATTGTTGGGTGTTTTCGCCATTTTTGTCAAATTTTCGTGGTACCAACCCGTCAGACTTAAGACCTCCCAGAGTATTGATGGTTTCCTGAACACGAGGCAAACAATATTCCACGCATTGTTCCTGAATTTGCCTTGTGTTAAAGCGTAACACATGCCAACCCTTAGCTGTGATATCGTTGTTACGGCGGTTGTCAAGGGCGATGCGTTCCGGTTGGGAATGCCAATAATCGCCATCTGTTTCAATATCCAGGTTACTGTCATTGCAGAACACCGCAAAATCAAGATGGTAATCAAACATATTCATCGCAATCGGCCACTGACGCTCAGCCGGGATGTTTCGGCGCTTCAATTCAGCCCAGAGCAAATCTTCAAGAGGGCTATCGTGATATAAATCATTGAGTTCTTCTGCAACGAAAAATTTTTGCCAGGTAGTTGGGATGAATACAATTTTTCGCGGCATGCGCATAGAAATAGGCCGAGGCAGCTTTTCGAGATGGGGAATGGTAATACGATGATAAAGCGTATCTGATTTTGCGCTTTCGATCTGATTTGGGAACAAATCCCGATACTTGACTTGCTCAACGTGATCAATTTTGCCAAAATATCGTATGCGAAAAGCATCAGGCCTGAAGGCTTTCGGTTGGTAGAAAGCAAGATATTCGGGTGGCCAGTCGCGAGGTGTTTTATTAACGGGAATACGGTACCAACTCTCGGTTTGGAGAATGGAAAAATCGCTCACCTTCTTTAGCAACGTAACCAGGACTTTATCTTCTTTCACCTTTAGTTGCAATTATATCCCTCATCTTCTTTTTTCTTTTTTGTAGAGGATGAGAATCAGCGTAATCACGATACAATCTTTCTCACGGTATTTTCGAAATTACCCTTTTTCGAAACTAATGGCTACCATTATTACGATGGTATTATTAATCCTTGCCCGAAATAGTCAATAAGCTTGATAAATATTGTTTCATCAGCGTACTTATCCAGGCGTCCGTTGGGCTATTGTAATGAGGATTAGCTCGCAATTTCGGCTGATCAATGCTGAATTTTTCGTCGATGCCATCTCAAATCGACAATGCGTAATTTATATGGGCGAAAATCTTTTTTCCAACATGTGCCCTGCGGGTCTGCGACGATCGGCGTAATCTGCGGATAATGGTTTAAAATCCAACCACCAAAAAAATAAATTATCCTATATCAGAAATTGAGGCCTCATGCTAAAAACCATTGATCACAAAGGCTGGCTGTTAGTCACCATCGGGATCGGCTCCTTCATGTCTGCGCTGGATGGCAGCGTGGTGAACATCATCCTGCCCATCGTGCGGGATGCCTTCGGCAGCAATGTCGCAACGGTGGAATGGGTGGTGACGATTTACCTGCTGGTGCTGAGCGGGCTGCTGCTGGCTTTCGGCCGGTTGGGCGATCTGCGCGGGCATAAATCCATTTATACCTGGGGCTTTGTGGTGTTTGTGATCAGCTCGGCGCTGTGCGGCGCGGCCCCTTCCATCACCCTGCTGATCATCTTCCGCGGGCTGCAGGCCGTCGGCGGCGCCATGCTGGCCTCCAATTCCCCGGCCATCGTCACCAAGAACTTCCCGGCCGAGCAGCGCGGACGCACCTTTGGGCTGATCTCCACCATGACCTATATCGGGCTGACGGTTGGACCTTCCCTGGGCGGCGGGCTGGCCCAGTTTTTTGGCTGGCGCAGCGTATTTTATATCAATGTGCCGGTCGGAGCCGTGGCCATTCTCCTGAGCCTGATCTTCATCCCCATGGACAAAGGCGCCGAACACGGGCAGCCTTTCGACCTGGCCGGGTCGCTGGTTTTCATGGCCGGGCTATCCACCCTGATGCTGGGCCTGAACCAGGGCTCGGAATGGGGCTGGGCTTCCCCGGCGGTGCTGGGGCTGCTGGTAGGCGCGCTGCTGCTCCTGGCGCTGTTTATCCAGATTGAGCGGCGCTCGTCTGCCCCCATGCTGGATCTGAGTCTGTTCCGGGTGCCGCTGTTTTCCATGGCGGCGGCCAGCGCAGTTTTTAATTATGTGTGTGTCTACTCCCTGTTATTCTTGATGCCGTTTTACCTGATTCAGGGCCGCGGGCTGGATCCCGCCCAGGCGGGTATGTTGCTGACGGTACAGCCAATCATCATGGCCATCGCCGCGCCGATCAGTGGAGCGCTCTCGGATAAGCGCGGTTCGCGCGGGCCGGGTATGCTGGGCATGGCGCTGCTGGCTCTCGGGTTGTTTATGCTGTCGTGGATCGGAGCCGGGACAGCGATGTGGATCGTGGCGGTTGGGCTGGCGGTCAGTGGGTTGGGTACCGGGATGTTTATTTCTCCCAATACCAGCGCGCTGATGGGGGCTGCTCCGCAGTCCAGGCAGGGCATCGCCTCGGGTGTGCAGGCGGTGGCGCGCAATTTTGGGATGGTGCTGGGGATCGGGCTGGCGGGTGCCATTTTCACAACCGGCCTGGCGCAGAACACGGCCAATGGCCTGTATCAGGGCATTGACATGGGTTTCCTGGCTGCCGCGCTGGTGGCGTTTGTGGGCATCGGCCTTTCGGCCATCAAGGAAAAATAAAGCTCAGGGCAGGGGCAGGTTTCCGGCGTAACCGGTCAGCTCTATGTAGCCGCTGCCGCGCACAGGCTGGCCGCCGCAGGTGCCCTCAAAGCGCACCGCGCCCTCCCAGTAGGTGACCGCCAGAAAATTGACTTCCTGATCCGGCATCCACGGGCGCACCTGCAAAAGGCAATCGGGTGAAGTAAGCTGGATCTGCCAGCCGGAAGGATATACCCCGTTGTTGTGCGGGCTGTGCCATTGATCGAGAACTGTGATTTGAGAGTCCTTGTTTTGCAAAACCTGGCGGGTCTTGTCAGCGGTGATAAAAGTCCCGCCGGAGGTGGCCGAGGTGCTGCCGTCGCGTTCGCGCAGTTGGAAGAGCATCAGGGCTGGGCCGCTCTCAAATTGCAGCGAGAACCAGTCCCAGCCGATCTGGGTCTTGTCCAGCACGCTGGTGCTGAATTCGTGATCGTTCCAGGCCAGTCCGCTGACCTGGTAGGAGACTCCCGCCAGGTTTATGCTGCCTCGGGCCGAGAGGCGCGGCTGGCTGTAGTAATACGATGCATCGCTGACATTCTGGCCTTTGCGGCTGTAGCCATTTTGGCCTTGCAGGATCACCCCCATTTCATCATTCAGGTTTAAATCCAACGCGGCATCCGCCTGTTTGGCTTGCAGATGATAGGCACCCGGAGCGCCGCCGGTGATGTTCCAATCCTCCAGCCAGACACGGTACGGATCGCCTTGCGCGCCTGCCAGCCCGGGCCCCGGACGGGAATAGCGTTCAAAGGCATAGAAGCGGACGCTGCTGATGTCGCTGATCGTAAAGTGTGCAAAATACAGCTCGCGGCTGTACCAGTTCGAATCAGATGGCAGGGGCGCCGTGGGCGGCAGCAGGCTGACCCGGAAGACGGTCAGTTCAAAACCAAAATGCCGGCCCTGGGCGGTTTGCAGGTTGCCGGTGTAATACCACCACTCGCTGCGAAAATCGGGGTGCGCCCCGAAATCGGCCGGGAAGCTGAGCGGACGCGTGCCGTCCGCGTAGGTGAAACCCGGCGGAATCGTCTGGCTGAGGGCGGGCGGCGCGGCGGTTGGCGTTGTTGGCAGTCCGGCCGGGGCGCAGGCGCTCAGACCCAGGATAAGCACTAAAATCGCGGACAGGCCCAGCCGCGCGGGGAAATTGATCATGCTGGGATTATAACGGAGTGTCTGCTGTGCATACGGGATGGCAGCGCGAATCTATGAAACGCTTACACTGCTCAAATTGGCGCGGAAAGCTGATATTCTTCTAACACTCGCCGGATACAATCTCTTGCATGAATGTATTTCTGCGTTTCCAGGATTTAACCAAATCATATTACGAGGGTGATGTGCGCCGCGTGGTGCTGCAGAACGCGCAGGCCGAATTCCGGCCGGGCGAGATCACCGCCATTCTGGGCAAGAGTGGCAGCGGCAAAAGCACCCTGTTGAACCTGATCAGTGGCATCGACGAACCTGACAGCGGGCAAATCTGGGTCGATGGCCGCGATCTGACCGCCCTGAGCGAGCGCGAGCGCACACTTTTCCGGCGCACGAGCATCGGCTTTATCTTCCAGTTTTTCAACCTGATCCCGACCCTGACTGTCGGCGAAAATATCAGCCTGCCGTTGGAACTGAACCGGGTGGCCCGGCCGCTCGCACTCAAAAAAGCGCAGGAGATGCTGGGGGCAGTCGGTTTGCTCGAGCGCTGGGATACTTTTCCCGAGAAGCTCTCCGGTGGTGAGCAGCAGCGTGTGGCGCTGGCGCGCGCCCTGGTGCACGATCCGCTCCTGATCCTGGCGGATGAACCCACCGGCAATCTGGATGAGGAGACCGGGGCGCAGGTGCTGGCGCTGTTGACGCGCCTGACGCGCGAGCAGAACCGCACCCTGCTGATGGTGACCCACAGCCAGGAAGCCGCCATTCACGCCGACCATGTTTTCCGGCTATCGCACGGGCAGTTGCTTGCGGAGCGCTAAATGATGCTCTCCCTGCGCAGCCTGCTCCGGCATCCCATCCAGTTTGCCCTGATGACCCTTGGCATCGCGCTGGGCGTGGCGGTCATGGTCGGTATCGACCTGGCCAACGCCAGCGCGCAGCGCGCCTTTGACCTGAGCACCAGCTCTGTCACCGGGCGCGCCACGCATGCGATTGTGTCCAGCGGGCCTGGCCTGGATGAGGCGCTGTATGTGCGCCTGCGCACCGATCCGTTTTGGCGGGATCAACTTGAACTGGCACCCATCGTCAGCGATTACGCCGTCAGCCCGCAGTTGGGCGGCGTGCCGTTCACGCTGCTGGGGGTCGATCCGTTTGCCGAAGCGCCGTT
>CAIWAX010000053.1 GCA_903910795.1 uncultured Anaerolineae bacterium | reverse complement strand
GGGCGCTTCGCGAGCCGTTACTACAAGAACGTTTTTTACGTTATGCAAGAGGTCTATTGCATTCAAAACCAAACAGTGGAACGCAGAGATTTGGAAATCTCTGCGTTCCACTGTTTATTAAGAAAATCGCGGCAAATCGTTTACAATTCACGGCATGTTTGAATATACATTATTGGCCCAGGAAAAACGCGCCCGTGTGGGCGTCTTTCAGACCCCGCACGGCGAGCTGCAAACCCCGGTCTTCGCACCGGTCGGCACGCAAGCCACCGTCAAAACCCTGACCCCCGAACATCTCAAAGAATTGGGCGCCTCACTGGTGCTCTCCAACACCTACCATCTGTATCTGCGCCCCGGCGACGAGTTGGTAGCCGAAATGGGCGGACTGCACCAGTTTATGCAGTGGCCGCGGCCGATGCTGACCGATTCGGGCGGATTTCAGGTTTTTTCGATGGCGTTAACGCGCAAGATCGACGATGACGGGGTGACCTTCAAGAGCCACATCGACGGCTCCACCCACCGTTTCACCCCCGAAAAATCCATCGCCATCCAGGAAAACCTGGGCGCTGATATCATCATGGCCTTTGACGAATGTTCCGACCCCAACAACCACGAATACAGCCGAATCGCCATGCAGCGTACCCACCGCTGGGCGGAACGTTCGCTCCAGGCACACACCCGCGCCGACCAGGCCCTGTTCGGGATCGTGCAGGGCGGCGTTGACGCGGATCTGCGCGCCCAATCAGCCGAATTCATCGCCAGCCTGCCCTTCCCCGGCATCGCGATCGGCGGGTTGTCAGTGGGCGAGAGCAAAGAAGAAATGCACCGCTCGCTGGAAGTGGTCGATCCCCTGCTGCCCGAGAACAAGCCGCGCTACCTGATGGGCGTGGGCACGCCCGAAGACCTGATCAACGGCATCGCGCGCGGTGTGGATATTTTCGACTGTGTGCTGCCCACCCGTCTGGCGCGCCATCACGCCGCTTTTTCATCAACCGGGCGGCTCAACCTGATGAACGCGACCTACAAACGTGATCAACGCCCGATCGATGAAAGCTGCGACTGTTACACCTGCCGGACTTTCACGCGCGCCTACATCCGGCATCTGATCAACGCCCGGGAACTATTGGCCGGGACGCTGATCTCCATCCACAACCTGCGCGCGCTCATCCAGTTGGTCACCGATATCCGTGGTTACATCCTGGAAGGCTCTTTTGAGAGCAAGTTCCCGGGCTTATTGGAAAAATGGGGCAACAATGCTGGTAAGCAATCCGGACTTCCGAAGTCTACATTATAGAGGAGAAGAAATCAAATGAACATCACAGACATCTTTAACGCCATCCTGCTCGGAATCATCCAGGGATTAACGGAGTTCATCCCGGTTTCATCCACCGCCCACCTGTTGATCGCTGAACATTTCCTGGGGATCAGCGCCGATAACGCCATCTTTGTTTTTAACGTGCTGGTACAGCTCGGAACCACCCTGGCGCTGATCATTTACTTCTGGAAAGACCTGCTGGCGATCGTGATGGATACGCTCAAGAACCTGGGCGGTCTTGGCGACTTCAAAAGCCTGCCGCAAAACGCCAAAATGGGTTGGTACATCGTCATCGCCACCCTCCCGGCCCTGCTGGCGGGCGCGCTGCTCAAAAAATATGTAGAAGCCCTGTTCGGCCAGCCGCTGACCGAAGCCGCCATCCGCCTGTTGGCCGCGGCCATCCTGCTGACATTGGCTGAATATTTTGGCAAAAAGGTGCGCAAACTGAATTCAATGACCTGGCTGGATGCGCTGGTTGTCGGCCTGATGCAGGTCATCGCAGTCTTCCCGGGTGCCTCGCGCAGCGGCACTACCATCAGCGGTGGCATGTTCCGGGGCTTTGACCGGCCGGCCGCGGCGCGCTTCGCCTTCCTGATGTCAGTGCCGGTTTTGATCGCCGCCGGGGCGTATGAAGCCCTTGATCTGCGAAAAATTGGGCATCTCAGCCAGTTCCTGCCGATGGTAACGATCGGTTTTGTGATCGCCGCGATTGTGGGCTGGTTTGCCATTAAATGGCTGCTCGGATACCTGAACAAGCACTCGCTGTATGTCTTCGCGGCCTACTGCGCCGTAGTTGGCGCAATCTGCATACTTTTTCAACTGATCGGCGGTTGATTTAGCACGGGAAGGAGGCGGCATGTTTCACTCGGCAAATTTTGATGTCGCGGGGCCCGGTCTGGTCGTGGCAGCCGCCGGGATCGGTCTGCTGGCGCTGTGCATCGTGTCTTTGATTGTGATCATTTTGGAAAGCCTGGTGTTGTGGCGGCTGCATTGGGGTACTTTCAAGCGTTCCCTGCTGGCCGCTTTTGTTATGAACCTGGCGACCTCCATCCTGGGGGCCGGCGTGGTGGTGGTCACCCTCCCTCTTGGCATTTGGGGATTCCTGATCGACTTCGGCCTGTCTGTGCTGGTGGAAGGCGGCATCCTGATGCTCTTCAGGCGCGGCGCGGCCCGTGAAAACTGGGTCGCCGCGCTGGCGGCCAACACTTTCAGCTACCTGCTGGTCATGCTGCCGCTCTACCTGTTTTACGGCCTGTTGAAATGACGTACAGGCTGCCTTTTATGCGATTTGCTTTGCAAATCGGCCTGGCGCACGGCGTTTCAGACGCCGCGGCGGGGCTGCTGGTGGGGGTAATCATCCAGCATGCTGCGCCAGAGATGAATCTACAAATCCTGGAGTACAACCTGCTGGCGTTTGGTCTCATGCCGCTGGCAGGGTTGTTATTCGACCGTCTGCGGCGCCCGCAGCAGGGCGCCGCGGCCAGCCTGCTGGTGACACTGGCCGGGTTAATGCTGCTGCCCTTCCAACTTAATATCGCCATCCTGCTGATCGGTCTTGGTTCGGCCGGGCTGCACGCCGGCGGCGGATCGCTCGCCATCACATTGACCCCCGGCCGGGCCTCGGCCGCCGGGATTTTTGCCGCCTTTGGTGTGGTTGGCCTGACGCTGGGAGGAATGGCATCCGCCCTTGACCCGCTCATCACGCGGCTGGTATTGGTCTGCCTGCTGGCGCTGCTCTCAGCCGCCATCAAGTTTGCCAGGCTGGCCCCCGGCGATTTGCTAACATTGTCCCGATGCCCTTCCGGGAGCAAATCGGGCCGGGCAATGCCCAGCCAGCCCGCGCCAGCCGCCCCGTTACTGATAACGAAGTGTATGCTGTGCATGGTGGTGCTGGTCATCGCGATCAGCCTGCGGTCAACCGGCTGGGTTGGCGCGCAGACCAGCGTGGCACGCTACTCCAGCGCGGCGCTGTGGGTAGCCGTGGCGGCGGGTCTTGGCAAACTGGCAGGCGGCTTTGCCGCCGACCGTTTCGGCTGGCGGCGCTTCATGCTGATCGCCCTGACTGGAGCGGGCCTGTTGCTTGTGCCCTATGGATTATTTTTCGCAAACCCGTGGCTGCAATTTGCTCCCGAAAGGGCATCGGGACAATATTGGCAAATCGCGCTGATGCTGGGCGTGCTGCTGCTCCAATCAGTCACCCCCCTCTCCGTAGCTGCCATGGGACGGGCCCTGCCGGGTTACCCCGCGCTGGCTGCCTCCCTGGCGCTCGGTACAGCGGTTCTGGCTGGCGGGCTGCCGTTTTTCATACTGGCCGGCGGCTGGTTTGGCCCGGTCAGCATGGCAATCACGCTGGCGCTCTCCGCCCTGTGCTACTGGTTTGCGTTGGGAAAGTTCCAGCCAAACGGAAACCCGGTCTGATGTGTAATCCCGGAAGCCCTATGGGTAAGCACCGGAGCTGGGCGGCACAAATTGCTGAATTTTGACGAGCGGATGACCCGCTAGGCACAAGATATTCCCTGGTAACTGCTCACGGGTTGTTTAATTGTAGGCAAATTACCATACCCGTGAGTAGTAACGAAATAAAAATCCAAATCAAAGAAGCTCTTCAGGAGAGACAATGGAATATATAGATTTGCGTTCAGACACGGTCACCAAACCAACCCCCGCCATGCGCGAGGCCATGGCAAAGGCAGTGGTGGGTGATGATGTCTATCAAGATGACCCGACCGTCAACCAGCTTCAGGAGCTGGCAGCCGCCAGGCTGGGCAAAGAAGCCGGGCTGTTCGTTCCATCAGGCACCATGGGCAACCTGGCGGGTATCCTGGCACACTGCGGCCGGGGAGATGAAGTAATCATGGGCCAGCGCTCGCACACTTATTTACATGAAGGCGGGGGGATTTCCAGCCTGGGTGGGGTGCATTCCTGCCAGATCAAGGAACAGTTGGATGGTTCGCTGGCGCTGGAAGCTGTGCAAGCCGCCATCCGCGCCGATGATATTCACGAGCCCGTCACGCGCCTGATCGAAATCGAAAACACGCATAATGCCTGCGGCGGTGTGGTTCAAACCCCCGAGTACATCCAGCGCCTGAGTGATTTTGCGCACGAGCGCGGCTTGCTCGTACACATGGACGGCGCCCGGATATTCAACGCGGCCGTTGTGCAAAACATCGAGGCCCGCCAACTCACGGAACCGGTGGATTCGGTCACCTTTTGTTTGAGCAAGGGTCTGGGGGCCCCAGTCGGTTCGGTACTGTGCGGCAGCGCTGCTTTCATCAAAAAGGCACTCCGCCTCCGCAAGCACCTGGGCGGCGGGATGCGCCAGGCAGGCATTATCGCCGCGGCCGGCATCGTAGCCCTGGAAACCATGGTCGACCGCCTATCGGAAGATCATGCGCGCGCGGGCATTTTAACAGACGGCCTGAGAAAAATCCCAGGCATCCTGCTCGATCCCGGCACACCAGCCACCAACATGATCTTTTTCACCCTGGCCGATTCTGTCCGGCTGAGCACAGCCCAAATTGAAACCAAACTCGAGGAACGCGGCATCCTGGCGCATTCCAGCGGACCACGCCGCTTCCGCCTGGTGACTCATTTTGGGATCGATGATCACGGTGTGGAGCAAACAATCGCGGCTTTTCAGGAGCTTTTGCAATAACAAAGTGTATAACGAAGTAGAGACATGGCACGC
>CAIWAX010000052.1 GCA_903910795.1 uncultured Anaerolineae bacterium | reverse complement strand
GTTGCAAGCCTATGCCTTGGGGATTGCTTACGAGTTTGATCCTTACTTTGGGCTTTCGATTTCGCGGGTTGACCCGCTGCCGCACCAACTTTCGGCGGTGTATGATCACCTGCTGAAAGCAGCCCGGATACGCTTCCTGCTGGCGGATGACGCCGGCGCAGGGAAAACGGTCATGGCAGGGTTGCTTGTGCGCGAATTGAAGCTGCGCGGGTTAGCAGACCGGGTGCTGATCATCTGTCCGGCCAACCTGACCTTCCAGTGGCAGCGCGAAATGAAGGATAAGTTCGATGAAAAGTTCATGGTATTTAAGGGCGGCGACCTGCGTGAACAGTTTGGCATGAACCAGTGGATGGAACAGAACATGGTGATCACATCGCTTGACCTGGCCAAGCGCACCGACATCCTGCCGGGTCTGCGCCAGGTGCATTGGGATTTGGTGATTGTGGACGAAGCCCACCGCATGTCGTGGAGCCCGCCAGCGCGCAAGACGGCGCGCTATGCCCTGGGCGAACTGCTGCGCGATACCACCGACCATTACCTGATGCTGACCGCCACGCCGCACAAGGGCGACCCGGAGAACTTTAACCTTTTCTTGCAATTGCTCGATGCGGATGCCTATGCCGATGTTCACTCCATCCGACAGGCGATGGAGCAACACTCCGCGCCGTTTTACCTGCGCCGCACCAAGGAAGCGATGGTTTACTTTCCGGAGCGGCAGTCCGATGGCACTTGGGTGGCCCGCAAAATTTTCACAAAACGCATTCCTCGCAGCGTGGATTTTAAGATTGATGGGGATGAGTTTGACCTGTACCGGGATGTCACCCGCTTTGTGAAACGCCAAAGCGCCAAGGCGGCCCAGCATGGCGATGATCCCCGCGCGCGGGCGGTGGGTTTCTTGATGGCGCTTTACCAACGTCGCCTGGCATCCAGCGCGTATGCCCTGGAACATTCGCTCGAAAACCGCGCCCGCCGGCTGGAAGAGGGACTGCGCAAGGCCAAGGAAGTGGCCCGCTTTGCGCCACCGGACATCCCGGACGCGGACGAAATTGAAGAGATGGAAGAATCCGAGCGTGAAGATTTGGAGCGTTTTCTCGAAGCCGTTTCGCTGAACGAGAATGCCCAGGCGGTGCGCGAGGAAATTGCCGAACTGCGTGAACTGGCTGAGCGGGCTAAAGCGGTCGAGGATCAACACCAGGAAGCCAAACTGTCACGCATGGAGACGCTGCTGCGCGAACAAGGCTTTTACACCGATCCGAGCCAGCGCCTGCTGATTTTTACCGAATTCAAAGATACATTGGATTACCTGACCACCAAGCTCAAAGAGTGGGGTTTCCGCGTGGGCGTGATCCACGGCAGCATGAAAATTGGCGCGCGGGATGAAGTGGGGACCCGTCTGTATACGGAACAACAATTCAGGGATGGCGAGATCCAGATCCTGGTTGCTACGGAAGCTGCGGGAGAAGGCATCAACCTGCAGGTGTGTCACATCCTGTTTAACTACGATATTCCCTGGAACCCCAACCGGGCGCCCCGGCCGAGATTAAAAGAATTGTGGATTCGATTTCAGGGATGTTTGCGGCCACAAAACCTGAGATAGTGCTGGATAGTCATAGCGGAGGTGGAAGCTTTATTTTCGGTTACCTAGATGCAGTAAAGTCAATTCCTGCTTCTATTCAAAGAATCGCATTTATTGATAGTGACTATGGTTATGAAGATTCCCTGTATACTTCCAAACTTATCAACTGGTTAAGGGAGTCCAGAAAACATGCTTTATATGTTTT
>CAIWAX010000051.1 GCA_903910795.1 uncultured Anaerolineae bacterium | reverse complement strand
GTCAAAAAAACAAAATGCCCGGAAGGGCATTAAGACTTGATGATGTTGTGGATCACAGAAGCCAGGAACGCGGTTTTCCCCTGGCCTGGGCGGGCGGCCACCAGTGTGAAATCAGGTGCGCATAAGCCCGTGATCAAATTGTCAATGTCCTTGTATCCGGTTTCGATGTAGTTTTTATTACCTTGCGAGGCTGAATCCGTCACCAGGTATGCGCTGGTGACAGCCTCGGAAATTGTCATAGTATGTTTGCTGGCCTTGCTGTCGGTTGTTGCTATTTCAGAAAGTTGTTTCTCGATATCCTGTAGGATATCGCCGGCGCGGCGGCCACTTTGCAGCCAGTTCGCCGCTTTGTTTATGATCTGGAAGGCTGCGCGTTTGGCGGCGTAATCTATGATGTTATCCGCATAACTCTTTGCGTTTATGGGTTGACCGAGCTCACGTAAGAATGTCAGGGCGACGCGGCCCGAGCTGGATGCTTTGTCGTGGAGAGACCAGTTATTAAGGCATCCACGGCGTTCCAGTTCATCGCCAACGGTAATGGTATCTATACCCATTTCGCGGGTGCGCAGTTCCACCATTGCCTCCCAGACATTCCGGTAGGGGATGTACTGGAAATGATCTGGTTTGATGGTTTCCTGCATTTCGTCCAGAATGGCCGGTTTCCGTAAGATCGAACCGATCAAAGCGGCTTCCTGGTCGCGTCCCTGAATTGTTACGTCTTCAGTCATAGTTGCAAACTCCTGCCACAAAGGCCGCCATTTTTTCAGTATCCGGGAAGCGGAAAGCCAGGTTCCCGTCCACGCGGATAACGGCGGAGGTGTTTATTGGTTCCAGGTTGTCAGCGATGTGCTCCATGAAGTCGATTTCATTTTGGAGCAGTTCGATCATTACGAGGACATCCCGGAGGGTGGTGGTGCCGGCTTCGGCCCGGCTGATGATCTCGTCAATCTGCTGGCCAGAGGTCATTTTTCCTCTAATTTTTTGACGCTGATTTCGTTAACGGGTGGAAGTTTTTTTTCATTTCTAGTCTGCTCGATAAACATTTTCACAGCCGGAAGTTGGCGGTCGTTTTCGCGCTTTGTCTTAAATTCTGCCTCGTAAAACCTGATAAACTGCGCCCGATCAACCCCAGGTTCGTCTGTTGGAAACGTGCGCGGCCAGCCGATCTTATGCGCCACGATCTCCACAAATGGATGTGACCATGAAAATTTCTGCATCTCAATGATCCATTGTCCGTCGACCTCGCGAGGTTCCAGCAGGCGGCTCATGCCGGCGGGCATATTTGACACTTCCTGATATGCAGACTGCGCATCAGGTAAACCGGAAGACCGCATAATCAGATCGGTTGCGCGTGCGCGGATGTCGCCGAGGGACGGAGCAAATTGACCTGGGTCACAAATCAGATCTATAATCGCATTTTTCAGAAGATTTCCGGGAATATCTGCCAGCGTGACTATCCATAACTGCGCGGTTGGTTTCACTTCCGGGCTGTAGTTCGGATATGCGACTTTCAACATGTTGATACCTTGAATAATTTCCTCATTCGTAGCCATTTGTTTTCCTCTCTGTAGCCCATTCCTGTAACTCTCGCTGGACATCTTGCAATGATTGTCTTGGTTGATAACCGCGTGGTGCTCTCTTTTCGGTTGATAATCCAGAATCTTTCGCAAATTTCTCGACACGCAGCCCGCGTAACTTCACGTCTATAGAACCTGGCCGGGAAATCCAGCCGCCTTTTCCTTCGATCATCATGGACTTGACGGCGCTGCGCACTTCATCGGGGGAGTAGCCGATATTCATCCATTCCGAAAAAGTTTCAATCCAGTCACTGGATATGTTCTTGCTGTAAGCAAGGGAAGTCTCTTCGCAAAAGGCGCGCGCCAGCGGGTGGAACGGCTCCGGGAATAGTGTCCATGATTTACCTTGAATCTGAGCCTCGTTATTTAATATCCCAGCCATCATGTCGCCTTTTGTTTTAGCCTGCGTTCTTCGGGTAGTTTGAGAGGGTTGGAAAGTTTTTTCAACCTGCGTATCTCTATCTGTTTCTTTTTCTTTCTTAACTTCTTTCTTTGTGTTAACGTCGTTTACACCCCCCTGTAAACCAGGTTTACACCCCCTGTTAACGTCGTTTACAGGTTGGGAAAAAGCTGTAAACGAAATTGACAGGCCGGCTTTCCCGGTATCGGCATAAATATGGGGAATTCCAACCACGTCTGGGGTTGTGTCGAGGATATATCCATTCTTGCAGAGGGTATCGATATGCGTGTTTATTGCGATTCTGGAT
>CAIWAX010000050.1 GCA_903910795.1 uncultured Anaerolineae bacterium | reverse complement strand
TGGCAGCCCGAAGGGCTTTTTTGTACTGAGGAAGGGCCTCGCACGAAGTGTGCCCTGTGGGTCAGCCCGCCGAAATGGTGTGCGTGGAAATTTGCCAAAAATTTACCAACAGTTTTGCGCTATACCCGTCTGAATTGGGCCGATGGCAACCGCCTGATTTACCTGCGCTGGCGCGACCGTTCCCCGAGGGATGGCTCACTGGCCAAAATCGCCGGACTTTCAATAAGCGGGCCCGAATCAAAAGACTTCGGAAGTTTTTAAAACTTCCGAAGTCTTGTTAGTAGTCCGGTGTTTTAGCGCGGCACCACGTTGATGGTGGCGGCCATCGTGCAGAGAATCGTCTTGCCCCAGATCACATTCCAAACGGTGTTGTACTGGCCGGGCGCGACGGGTGCAGTCATATCCACGGTAAAGGTGTTGGTGGTGGCGGTCAACTGATCCTCGGGGATGCTGTAGGTATCCAGTTTCTGGAATTTGTCGCCGCTGACATAAACGTAGGTGACTGCATCGGCCTTCCAGGTATAGCCGCTGGTGTTGGTGACCTCCCAGGTCACATCAAAATTATCGCGGACCCTGGGGTCCTTGGCCGGGCCGGTATTGACTGTCTTGCAGGTTTTTAACGTTGGGATCGAAGGCGCGGTATTGGCCGCCTGGTTTTTGCCCTTGATAGCCTTGGCGCCGATCCAGAGCGCCTGACCAAAAAGCTGGCCGCGCTCATTTTGAAGCTGCCAGAAGCCCTGGTAAAACCCATTTGAAATTGGCGCGACCAGCTCCACCGTCAGATCGGTGGTATCGCCCGGGTTGACGTTGGAGGCAATCCGGCCCGGCACGCCCTTCATATCCGCCCCAGCCACATTCCCATACGAAAAAGCCAGGTGATACTGCGGCGTCCAGGCACAGGTACCGGTATTTTGCACCTTCCAGGTCTGGGTGAAGATTTTTTCGGTTTTGACCTTGGGCGGGTTGGTCATATCGATCGCACCGTTGGTTTCATCCAGTAGGAACTTCAAACCGTCCAGACAGGCGGATGGGTCGGAAGTGGCAGCCGGGGCGGGTGTCACGACGATCTGGCCGACGGGCTGGGCCACCGGCAGGTCGGAGAAGTAACTACCGCGCACGTACTTGCGGGTCAGCGCATCCAGCGTGCCATCCGTTTGCATGGAGCCCAGGGCGCGGTCGATTTGCGCCTTGAGGCCGGGCAGGTTGGCGCGCATGGCCACGGATAGATCCTGTTCGGCGAAACCGGTGCCCACCCCATGCAAATCCTGATTTACAAGCGTGTAATAGTCGCCGGCCGCGCGCCCCAGCAGCACCACATCCAGGCGGTTGGCGGACATATCCTGGATGGCCTGATCGGCGAAATCGTAATGCAGGAGTTTGGCTTTGGCCATCAGACCAGCATCGACCAGGTAAGTCTGGGCCATTTTTTCAGATACGCTGCCGCGCTCCACCCCGATCCGGTAAATGGACAGCTTCGTAAAATCGGTGATGGTTGGGATGGGAGTCACTTTGCGGGCCAGCACAACGGTATCATCCACCAGATAGGGGCTGGAGAAGGAAAGCTGGCCGCCAGCAGCGGCGCTGTTCGGAATGCCCGCCAGCGCGATATCAATCTGATTGATCAGCAGTGCGCTCGTCAAGCCTTGCGGTGAAAAAATCTGAATCTCGACCGGGATGTTGAGGCGGTTGCCAAGTTCGTCAGCCAGGGCTACATCCAGCCCTTCCATCTTAAAGAGCGGGCTGAGCGAGGAAAAGGGCGGGCTGTTCAGCGAGATGCCGACCACCAACTTGTTGTTGGTCTTGACGCGTTGCCAGACCTGATCGGTTGGGCCGGGGGTTTCAGTGGGAGCCTCGGTGTCGGTGGGTTCGGAAGTCTGGGCCGGCTCGGGCGTGCTGCTGGGTTCGAGCGTGACGGTCGGGGAAGCTTCACTCGCGGCCGGGGTAGGCGGGGAGCAGGCGCCCAAAAGCAGGCTGAGGCTGAGCAGGATAGGTAAAGCTTTGCTTAACAACTTCATGATAAGGACTCTTGATACGAAAAATGATAATGTTCCACCTGAACGCTGTCAAAATTTGCAAAACACGCGGTGAATCGGGTATTTTGCAAGCAGCCCAATAGTAAACATAATTGGTTAAAATGACCTTAACAAAAGGGAGCCGGAACAAGAAGAAGACACCTTATTCCCCTCTAAAACCATTTTACCACCTTTGGCGGGCGGGTGAAAATTATAATAGCCTCGGGGTATAACGCAAAACTGTAGGTGACTTTTGTATGACTTACTGCAAAAACCATTAACCCCAGAGAACACGGGGCTCGCAGAGTTTATTTCTTCAAATTGCATAGCATGCACTCCGTTATACGCAAAGAATAAGCCATTTCTTTACCGAATGGAAAGTATCCACGATTTGCTGTAACGGCTCACGGGGTGGGTGCTTTTTGGCAGAAACCCATCCCCGCTAAGAACACACTTGCACCGGAACGCAAGTGCAGGTGTGCGAGGTGAAAGAACCCTTCCCTAAAGGGAAGGGGGAGAC
>CAIWAX010000049.1 GCA_903910795.1 uncultured Anaerolineae bacterium | reverse complement strand
GGCGACATGTTAACTCCGGATGGTGTTAAGAAAGTCGCTGGGTTTGTTGATTTTATACTCACTCCATAAAACGCTGTTTGCGGAGTAGGATATTCTCACTCATTCTTGGCTCAGAAGTTTATTCTGAATTCCGAAGCGGCAGATGAATTTAGCGCTTACGGTCGCCACGGTATTGAGTGGTTAACCAAAGCTTTACCTTTTACTTCCTATTGCCCTGAAAAAATCCTGCTCAACCGTCTGGTCATGGACGCGGGCATAGATCAGAGTGGTCTCAAGCTTCTTGTGCCCCAGAATGGCCTGAATCGAAGTGATCAGGCAGCCCGCGTTCAGTAATAGTTTTCTTGAATGTCATGAGGTTATAGGGTCCGTGCTCAATTGGTAAGATTCAAATTCTTGTCTTTTAGGCCGTTTTCCACGATTCTGCCACTGATTGCACAATGCTTACGCTGGTTTCTAAATTAATCTAAAATCAATATTTTTGGGGGGATACCCTTCAGGCTTCGGTCTCGTACCCGAAGGTTTCGCCAAAGGCGCGCGCGACCTCGCGCTTAACCTGCGCCATGCCCGGCGCGGATGGAAGCAGGTCGGCCAGTGAGACCACCGGGTAGTCGCGGATGCCGCACGGGATGATGCCCTCGAAATATTCCATCTGCGGGTCAATGTTCAAGGCGAAGCCGTGACGGGTGACACCCCGCGCATCCACCTTGACGCCGATGGCCGCGATCTTGGCCGGTTTGCGCCGGTCTTCCGGGCGGCAGCGCGGGCAGCGCGAGGCCACATCCGCCTGCACCCATACACCGGTCTTGCCGCTCAACTGCCCGCTGACCAGACCCAGGCGCGCCAGAGCCGTGATCAGCATCTTTTCCAGGGAACGCACGTAGCCCACGTGATCCATGCCCTCCAGCTTGAGCAGCGGGTAGCCGACCAACTGGCCGGGGCCGTGGTAGGTCACATCTCCGCCGCGGTCGACCCAGTACACGGCCACGCCGCGCTGTTCCAGCTCCTGTGGGCTCCAGACCAGATTTTTGGCATCAGCGCGCTTACCGAAGGTGAAGGTATGCGGGTGTTCGAGCAGCAGCAGGCTGGCCGGGCGTTCACCGCGCGCGATCTCTTCCGCCAGGCTGATTTGCAGGTCCCAGGCGGACTGGAAATCAATCAGGCCGAGTTCATGGATTTGACAGATGGGCATTTAGAAAGCCTTCTCACCACGAAATACACGAACCCGGGGTTTGTAAAAGGCTAAGTTCGTGTTTTGGATCGTTTTTCTCTGTGAAATATTAAGGCTTTTACACGGAGGGCGCAGAGAAGTCACACAGAAAGTCACAGAGTTTTTTATTTTGTTTTTCAGATCAGACTTCATGTCCCGTGGGACACCCTAATGGAAAGTACCCATAAGTTCAGTAAGGATGAAAATGCACTGGAACGAGCACTGCTTGAGATGCAGAGTTTATTTTCAGATCAGATTGGTGTCTGTCATTGCGAAGGAGCACGCCTTCCGCGACTGAAGCAATCTCCCTCACCAAATTGGAGATTGCCGCGCCGCCAAAGAACAAGAGCGGCGGCTACCAATGACAGCTAGCACGGTTTATTTTCAGATCAGTTACGAATTGTGTTTGATTAAACAAAAAACGGGGTGACCTTTCGGCCGCCCCGTTCATTTTACACCGCGAAAACCCGCCGGTATAGATCTGATTCAAGCAAGTTGTTGGGATCGGTGCGCTGCTTGAGGGCTTTGAAGCGCGCGACCGTCTCCGCGCCCAGGAACTTTGCCGCGCTCTCGGGCGAGGTTTCACTGTTCTTGGCGAAGTAAAAACGCCCGCCCGCATCCAATACGATTTTGTCAAACTCCTGCAGCATGACCAGCATTTTGGCGCGGTTGCCACGCGTAACCTTGAAATCCAGCGCCAGCGAGAAGCCATCCACCGCGTGGGTCAGCAGGAACTTGTCCGGCCGGTGGCGTTTGGTCACGCCCAGGTGTGAGGGCATGCCGCGCTTCTGCGAGATCGTCAGTATCTCGCGCCAGGCATCTTCGGCCGTTTCCTTGGGGATAAAGGACTGGTACTGGATCAACTCGCCAAAGGCCAGTTCCCAGTTGGGGACATAATCCAGCAGAAAGTGGAAGGCGGCGTGCGACTGGCGGTAGGTTTCATCGCGCAGACTGGCGACATATTTGGCGGTATTGACGCCCCAGAAGCCCAGGTTGAAGGTGAAGGGCGCCATGAAATAGTGGATGATGGACTTGGGGAAGACGCCGAACATGGTGGCGGGCAGGGTCTGGTTTTGCACCTGCAGGCCCTTTTTCATCTCGGGGTCATTGGCTTCGTGCAAGTATTTGGCGGCGTGGATCTGCCCGCGTCCCAGCCCGCTGCCGCCCGCGGTCGTATCCAGCCAGCCGACAGTGTAATCACAGACCGGCGCATTTTCCAGAATGGCCTGTAAATGCGTCTTGAGGTCGGGCACAGCGAAGGCGTGCACTTCCAAAAAGCCGGATTCGATTTTTTTCATCTGCAGGGTAATGGAGGTAAAGACACCCAGCATGCCCATGCCGCTGATCATGGAATGGAACAGATCGCCGTTGCGGGTCGGTGAGCAGGTCACCTGCGCGCCGGTCGGCAGCAGGGCGGTGAACTCCGTCACGTGCTCGCCGATCGGACCCATTCTGAAGTTATTCTTGCCGTGAATGTTCATCCCCAGGCAGCCGCCCAGGGTGGTGCTCATGGTGCCCGAAACCACCGGCGGCCACCAGCTGTCCGGCAAGACGACGTGCCACAGGTTTTCGAGCGTCAGTCCAGGTTCGGCGGTCACCAGCCCGGTTTTTGGGTTCCAGTCGATGATTTTGTTCATCCTGGTCAGGTTCATCACGATCCCGGCGCCGTTCAGGGCCGCATCGTTATACGATCGTCCGGCTCCACGCACGGTGACTTTCAGGCCGTTTTGCCTGGCAAACTTGAAAATGCTTTCGATCTCATCCACACTGGTGGGGTGATACAGGTAAGAGGCCGCTTTGAGCGAGTGCCCGAAGTTTTCCAGGTAGGTAAGACGTTCGTAAGGAAGGGTAAGGTTTGTCATCGTTTTTATAGAGGCCGATCTAAAGGGTTTGTGCCCTGGCCTCTCTCCATGGTATTAGAATGAAAGACGGCGGAAGATGAGCGAGGGGATGTGCTTGATGATCAGCATGATCAGGCCCCATGCGCCCAGGGTGTAGATGGTCTGTTTGCGACGCCGCATGGCATTCCAGATGTCCTCGGCGGCTTTGTCGGGCGAGGCCACCAGGAAGGGACGTTCGACACCCTTGAGCATGTCTGTATCCATATAGCCGGGTTTGACGGTCAGCACATGCACGCCGTGGCGGGTCAGCCGGTTGCGCAGCGCTTCAAGGTAGGTATCCAGCGCGGCCTTGGAGGCGTTGTAGCCCGGGTTGCCCAGCCGCCCGCGATCGGCGGCTACAGACGACACACCCACGATCGTCCCGCTGTGCAGGGCCTGGAAAATCGGCGCAACCAGGTTGTACCAGGCCAGGGCGCCCAGCGCGTTGACTTCCATCATCTTGCGATCTTTGTCGAATTCATAGGTGGTTGGCGTGGTGGGTAGTAAAATACCTGCAACATAGATGAAGGCATCCAGCCCGCCCAGGTCGGCCATTATTTTTTGGAGCAGGGCGGGGACTTCCTCCGTGTTCGTAACATCATGAACATACGCACGGGCCTGTCCTGGCCCGCCCGCCTGGTTGATTTCGGCGCAGACTTTGCCAAGCAGTTCTCCATTCCGGTCTGCCAGCCCCAGGAGGTAGCCTTCGCGCGCCAGCCGGCGTGCCATTGCGGCGCCCAGGCCCTGGGCCGAACCGATGATGATGGCCCTGCGGCGCGGTTGCAGCGGTGTCGCTGCGGTGGTTTTATTAACAGGCATTCTGTTCTCCAAAGATAAGATAAGTAGATAAGGATAAGACTCATTTTAACATACTCTTGTGAATGCTTTCACGTTATAAAAACGATAACCGGAACGCTTTCAATTTCCTAAAACTTATCAATCAATTTTTGACTGGAGCCCGGTCTATGACCGAAAAAGTTAAACTCATTCTGAACCCGATGTCTGCCATGGGCGCTGGCTGGCGCGCCGCCAGTGATTTGCGCCCGATCGCGGCCCAGCACGGCGGGGTCGAATGGAGCGGAACCGTCTATCCGTCTCATGCCACCGAGCTGGCCCGTCAGGCCGGTCTGGATGGTTATGACCGGGTGGTGGCCCTGGGCGGCGACGGCACGGTGCATGAAGTTGTCAACGGTCTGATGCAGGTGCCCGCCGCGCAGCGTCCGGCCCTGGGCGTGGTTCCGCTTGGCTCGGGCAATGATTTCGCCTGGGCGCTGGGCCTGCCCGCAGCGCCTGACCGGGCCCTGGAACAGGCTCTGAGCGGCCCCACCTCCCCGGTCGATATTGGCTTGATGACCGATGAAAACGGCCGGCGCGAATATTTCGACAACACGGTCGGCCTCGGCTTTGACGCGGTGGTGACCATCCGCTCGCACAAACTGCCGATTTTGCGCGGTTTTGCCATGTACCTGACCGCCGTAATTCAAACCATCCTGCTCAATCATCACCCGAACGTGTTAAAAGCCTCCGGTGAAGACCTGGACTGGCAAGCAGAGGTTCTGATGTTCACGCTTTGCAACGGCGCGCGTGAAGGCGGCGGCTTCCAGGTCGCTCCCGGGGCCAAAAACGATGACGGCCTGTTCAACTATCTTCTGGTTGAGAAATGTGATCGCCTGACCATGTTCCGGCTGGTGCCGGAATTCATGCGCGGCACGCACGCGCGCTTCCCGCAGGTGCGCCTGGGCACTTGCGGTAGTTTTAACCTGACCGCCGAGCGGCCCATGTATATCCATGCCGATGGCGAAGTCTTCAGCAGCTTTGGAAGTAACCTGAAGAAGCTGTCTTTTGAAATGTTGCCTGGTGCGCTGAAAGTGGTGCGCGGCTGACCGCTCAGCCTGGCGCTTCATAAATAATTTCCCTATGCCATCCCTCTCCCAAACCCTCCCCAGCAACGATATCGGTTTCCTGCGCATTGTGGCCTCGCTCTGGGGGCTGGAATTGACCTCCTCCGACCCGGCCGAGGCGGCTGTTGAACTGGCCGAAGCTCTGTGTGATGCCGAGCTGCTTGAAGAAGTAGTCTCCACCCTGCCAGCCGGGGGGCGCGCGGCGCTGGAAGCCCTGGCGCTCGAAGATGGGCGTATGCCCTGGGTGGCCTTTGCCCGCCGCTTTGGCGAACTGCGCGAAATGGGCCCTGGCAAGCGTGACCGCGAACAGCCGCACGCGCGCCCTTCCTCGGCCACCGAAATCCTGTGGTACCGGGCCTTGTTGTCCAAAGCTTTTTTCAACACAGATAAAGGTCCGCAGGAATTTGCATTCATTCCCGATGATCTCTTCATGGCCATGAATTTTGCCGGGCTGATGCCTGTGACGGAACCGGACGAAGCGCCGGAACTTGAAGAAGCGCCAGAGGAACCCGCGCAGGCTGAAACCCCGCGCACCTCCAGGCTGGCTGTGCCAGCCGAGCTTTCCCCGGCGCCGCCCAGGAGGAGCGATGAACCGCTCGGACGCCCGGCCTCACCTGCCGAGAAAGCCGCGCAGCTCCCGGCCAGCGACCGCATCCTGGATGACGCCTGCACCTATCTGGCTGCCCAGCGCATGGGGCTGGAAGCGCCCAAAATGCGTGTTCCTGCGCCAGTATTGCGTGAACTTTTGCGCGCGGCCAACCTGTTGACCGCCGAGGAATTGAAACCCGAAGCGATCAAGTCTTTTCTGGAAGCGCCGCGCGAACGGGCTTTGGAAATCTTGCAAACCGGCTGGCAATCCAGTCTGCTTTTTAACGAACTGCGCCAGGTGCCCGGTCTGACCTTTGACGGCAGCTTTGACAACCAGCCGCTGGTGACCCGCGAATTCCTGCTGGAACTGCTGGAGCCGCTGCCGGATGCGCAGTGGTGGAGTCTGACCTCGTTTGTGCGCGATATCAAGACCCGCTACGCCGATTTCCAGCGCCCGGCCGGGGATTACGATTCGTGGTTTATCAAGCGCGAAGCAGACGGCGCTTATCTGCGCGGTTTTGGCAGTTGGGATGAGGTTGACGGCGCCCTGATCCGTTACCTGATCTGCGGCCCGCTGCACTGGCTCGGATTGCTCGACCTATCCAGCCCGGCGGCGGGTGCGCCGCCTTCAGCTTTCCGTTCGCCGGTCGCGCCCCTTACACCAGCCGCCGGTGGCAAGCTGACGGTTGGTTCGCAAGGCAGCATTCTGGTGCCGCGCCTGGCCTCCCTGGCCGTCCGCTACCAGATCGCGCGTTTCTGCGAGTGGGAACCCGCCCGCGAGGAAGATTATCCTTACCGCGTGACGGCTGCCAGCTTGAAGCGTGCCCGCGAGCAGGGTTTGAAGGCCGAGCATCTGCTGGCGCTCCTGCGCAAACATGTCTCCAATTCGCTGCCGCCCACCTTTGTCAAAGCCCTGCAGCGCTGGGAACAGAACGGCACCGAAGCGCGGGTGGAGAGCCTGGTGGTCTTGAAGGTTACCCGCCCCGAGGTATTGAAGGAATTGCAGGCTTCCAAAGCCGCCCGTTTTCTGGGCGTGGTGTTGGGCCCCACCACAGTGGTTATCCAACCCGGAGCGCACGCCAAAGTCATGGAGGCCCTGGCAGAGCTGGGTATCCTGGCCGAAGCAAAGCTGGATGGCGAGGCGTGACCGTCCATACGCACTGTTCCATATTCGTTTCTCAGGAGACACACGATGTCTAAAATCGATTGGATCAACCAGGAACTTGACAACCTGAAGCAGGCCGGTCTCTACAACCGCATCCGTACCATCGAGTCGCCGCAGGGCGCCTGGCTGCAGGTGGATGGCAAAAAAGTCCTCAATTTCTGCTCGAACAACTATCTCGGGCTGGCCAACCACCCGGATATTGTGGCTGCCGCCAAAAAAGCCACTGACCAGTTTGGTGTTGGCCCGGCAGCCGTGCGCAGCATCGCCGGGACGATGAGCCTGCACGTGGAACTGGAGAAACGCCTGGCAGCCTTTAAAGGCGTGGAAGCGGCCATCACCTTTCAGAGCGGTTTTACCGCCAACCTGGCCACCATCCCGGCCCTGGTCGGGAAAGAGGATGTGATCTTCTCCGACCGCCTGAACCATGCCAGCATCATCGATGGCTGCCGCCTGTCGGGCGCGAAGATCATCGCCTACGAGCACAATGATCCCACTTCGCTGGATGAGCAGATCCAGGCCAACCAGGGCCAGTTCCGCCGGGCGCTGATCGTGACCGATGGTGTCTTTAGCATGGATGGCGATATCGCGCCGCTGCCCGCCATTTACGAAGTGGCCCACAAATATGACATCCTGCTGATGGTGGATGACGCCCATGGCGAAGGCGTGCTTGGCAAGGGCGGGCGCGGCATCGTTGATCACTTCGGCCTGCATGGCAAGGTGGATGTGGAAGTCGGCACCATGTCGAAGGCTTTCGGCGTGGTGGGCGGGGTGGTGGCCGGCAATGCCGCCATCATCGAGTGGCTGCGCCAGCGCGGCCGGCCCTTCCTGTTCTCTTCGGCCGTGACCGTGCCAGACGCGGCGGCCTGCCTGGCGGCCATCGACCTGCTGGAAGATTCAACCCAGTTGGTGGATCGGCTGTGGAGCAATGCGCGTTACTTCAAGGCAGGTATGAAGACACTGGGTTTTAACACCGGCGTTAGCGAGACCCCCATCACGCCTGTCATGCTGGGCGAGTCGCCGCTGGCCCAGCAGTTCAGCCGCGAACTGTTCGAAGCGGGTGTGTTTGCCATGGCGCTCGGTTTCCCGACCGTGCCGCAGGGCAAGGCCCGCATCCGCGTTATGATCTCGGCCGCCCATTCCAGCGCTGATCTTGACCAGGGCCTGGACGCCTTCAAAACCGTTGGCCGGAAACTTGGCGTAATTTGAAAATATAACTCACCGCAAAGACGCGAAGTACGCCAAGCTTTTTTTATAATATAGCTTTTCTTTGCGTTCTTTGCGGTGAGAAGAAAAGGAAAAAACATGTCAACCGCCCCAAAAGCCGAAATACTCGAACTTGCCCAGATGGCCTCCTACCAGGAAGGCTCCGTTGTCAGCCGCCAGATCACCAAAGCCGAAGCCGGAAACGTGACCCTGTTCGCCTTTGACGCCGGGCAGGAGCTCAGCGAGCATACCGCCCCCTTTGACGCCCTGGTGCAAATACTGGATGGCGCGGCCGAGGTCTCCATCTCCGGCCAGCCCTTCCAACTCACAGCCGGTCAGGCCATCATTCTGCCCGCTGGGCAGCCACACGCCGTGCGGGCCACGGCAAAATTCAAAATGCTCCTGACCATGATCAGGGCATAAGCATCAGAAATTCAGAAACGTCCCGAAGGTTGAGAAAACCTTCGGGACGTTTCTTTTACTTACGGTCTGCTGACCAGAATGTCGTTGCTCATGTTGATGCTGTCGTAATATGGGAACCAGTACTCTGTCGACATCTGGTTACGCGGGAAGCCCATCATTTCATTGAAGACACTGTTGGGAAAGGTCAGTACTCGTTCGCTGGTGAAGATCGGCACGCCGTTGGTCGAAACCACGCGCACTGGCCCATCGTTAATACCGATCCAGCGCGGGGTGACGCGTCCACCGGGTGCGATGCTGAAGGGACTGCCGGTTATTTTGCCGCCGCCCATATAGATATCCACTGTGGCGGTCAGGGTGGTACTCGGGTTTCCAACCAGCACCCACATGCGCATCAGGTCGGTGTTGGTGCCAGGGATGTAGCTGTGGTTGTAGGTCGGGTACCAGTATTCGGTGGTGAACTGGTTGAAGGGGTAGCCCAGCACTTCGTTGAAGGCGTTGTTCGGCCCCGAGAGTGTGATCTGGCTGGTCACTACCTTGACACTGTTGGTGGAAACCACGCGCACCGGGCCATCCACCACGCCAGCGTAACTCTGTGTGATAGTTCCGTTGGCGGGAATGCTGTAGCTGCCTCTTTTGGGAGTGCCTGTGCCAATATAAATGTCGACCGCGGCGGCCTGGCTGGAGCTGGTGTTGGACACCTGGATGGCATTGCTCATGTTGGTGCTGTCGTAATATGGGAACCAGTATTCGCTGGTCAACTGGTTGGCGGGGAAACCCAGGATTTCATTGAACGAGCTGGTTGGGTAGGTGAAAACGCGCTCGCTGGTGAAGATCTTGACGCCGTTGGTTGAAACCACATGTACCGGGCCGCCTTTGCTGCCGATCCAGCGCGGGGTGATGCGTCCGCTGGGCGGGATGCTGAAGGGGCTGTCGGCGGTCAAAACCCCGCCGATAGTTATATTGACAGTGGCGCTCTGGGTGGTGCTGGCGTTGCCGACCAGTACCCACATGCGCATCGGGTTGGTGTTGGTGCTCGGGATGTAGCTGTGGTCGTAGGCCGGGAACCAATAGTTAGTGGTGAGCTGGCTGGTTGGAATGCCCATGACCTCATTGTAGCTCTCGCCCGAGGTGGCGCGTTGGCTGGTGAAGATCGGGTTCCCATCGGTGGAAGTGACATGTGCCGGGCCATCGATCAGACTGGGAAAATTGAAATACCAAAACCAGTACGGCGCGATATTGGCACTTGCAGAGGAAGCGTTCACGGAAACGTTTGTGTTTGCCAGCGCAACTACATTGATGACCAGATTCCCGCCAGAGGCTGAATTAATATTAACGGCTGGTTGTTTGGGAACAGCGGAATTGGAAAGGCGCTGACCTTTGTGGGTAGAACCTGAATTTGACTCTGGCTGTAACCTGGCTGGGCTGGACAAATAGCCGCTGAATTGACCGATTTCGAAATAATAGGTTGTGCCTGCGCTCATGTCTACAACAACCTGAGATTGAATAAGCCCTACCGCTGGATCGAGGTCATCATTACAGGTAACCTTGGTCAAGCTACCCCGGGAGCCAGTCCAGACCGCGATAAAAGTATCGTAATCACTGCCCAGGGTATCGAGGGCAAAACTTGTGTCTGTGGCGGGCGTGTATTTGTACCAGACCGTTGCCGTTCCGGCTGCCAGGTTGCAATCCGGGATAGTGGGATCATCAATCGCCGAGGTCATGCTGAGGGTTGATTCATTGGTTGTGTAGGGTGCTGAATGCAGCGTGTTCGCATACGCAAAATCGTCATTCGTCACAGCGGGTGGGTTGGTATCCGCTGTAAATACACCGCGGCCGTGTGTGGCGGCAATCAGGGTGTTTGAGCCTGTGCTGTTCCCACCGCCCATCCACTCCAGATCGAAGGTAGCGACATTGGCGGGGCCGTCACCGTTCGCGGCGCCGGATGTAACGTTCCAGCTTCCGCCTGTGTCAGTGCTCGCAAAAATGCCGCCCTCGGTGCCCACATACAACCAGGCCGAGCTGGATGGGTTGATCGCAAATGCATAGATTGGGAAATCGGGCAAATTGCTGGTGATGTCAGTCCAGGAGGCGCCGCCGGTCGAGGTGCGCCAGGCCCGGTTCGAGCCAAAGCCGGTAAAACCGACATAGACAACATTATTGTCATTTTGATCAATTGCAATCGTGTCAACCTGCGTGCCGGGGTTGTTCGCGCCGATATTCGTATCCACCTGGCTCCAACTGCTGCCGCCATTGGTGGTCATATCGATCTCGCCATTGCCATATCCAACCCAGATGATGTTGGAATTGCCGGGCGCGACCGCGATGGAGGTGATGACATCCGAACTGACGATGGCCGGTTTTACGATGCTCCAACACGGTGAAGCCGCTTTGACATTGGTACTCTTCCAGAGACGTAGCGCGCCAACATACAGCGTGTTTGAATTGTTTGGATCGATCAGCAGCGGCGAGATAAAGGCTGCGTTATTTCCAGCATCCGTCAGGCTGCAGCCTGATGTATCATAAATACTCGTGTTACTCAGGCCCGCGTCACTGCTGCGGTACACGGTTGCGTCGACATATTCACCATAAAAGTAATTCGGGTCGGTTGGGTCAACCGCGGTTTTTCCCCCATCCCCGCCGTCGGAGTAGATCCAGGAATTGGCTGCGCCTGCGCCGCCAGCCGAGCGCAGCGTGCCATTATCCTGTGAGCCGGCATACAACACGCCATTGGAATTGCCTGATGCCCCATAAAATTGGGTGATGGCCAGGGTGTTGTTCAAATATACCCAGCCGGAATTGTAGTTGGAGTTTGTGCCGGCCGTGTTGATATTACTGGTGTAATACAGGCCGCCGTCATTGCCGCTGAGGACACCCGTACTCGATCCGGCTGGCATGGAAACCATGACGTGGTGATCGGCATGGGGCGAGGGCGGATTGACATATCCCCAGGAATTCCACCACTCGCTGATCTGAGTAAGATGCGCCCCGCCATCTGTGGATTTATAAATATCCAGACCGCCAACCACCAGGTGGCTGGCGTTGGTAGGATCCACCCAGATCATATTGTCGTACCAGCCCTGACCCGACAGGTAAGATGTACCGGTATTGACCAATGCGTAGGATTGCCCGCCGTCTGTGCTCTTCCAGACTTCACCATTGTTATTATTGACCCCGGCATAGACAATCGCGGGATTACTGGGAGCGTAAGCAATTTCTATACGCGCCAACCAATCCCCCCCGGAAGGCAAACCCGAGGCTGCATTCCAGGTACTGCCGCCATTCGTTGAATAATAGGTTTTAAGAGCATTCCCGGAAGCCACTGCCTTTTGATTGTCCGATGGATTAAATTGCACATCCTTTAAATCGTAATCAGACAGAACCTGTGTCCAACTGCTGCCGCCACTCGTGCTGCGGTAGATACCGTTGCTTGTCACCGCCAAGAGTGTGCTGCCATTGGGTGAGATGGAAAGGCGGTTCACATAATTCCAATTGCCATTATTGGTGCTGCTTAGCTGCGCCCAGGTTGCGCCGCCGTCGATGCTCTTGAAAACGCCAGCGCCACGCACCGCGTCAAAATTATAGACACCTTCGCCTGTGCCAGCGTAGAGCGTATTGGCGTTGGTGGGGTCCATGATCAAACTGCTGATAGCCAGATTGGTCATGAAATCATTGACCGGGCTCCAGGTTGTGCTGGTTGAGCAACAGTTGCTGGTTTTCCAAAGACCGCCTGCCACGCTGCCGATCAGCACAGTTGTGGAATTGAGCGGCAAAATCGTGCGAATACGCCCGCCAACATTTCCCGGGCCGGCCGCGGTCCAGCTTGCGTTGTTAATGCCAGCCACATTGCTCCCCAACGGCGCATTTTTCTGCAAGGCGGTGCGTTGATTAATGGCTTTCATCAGCGCGCCATCGGGGATCTTCCCGCTCGAATCCTTCATTTGATCAAAGCGAAACTTGAAATAATCGGCAATGTTGGCTGATTCATCTTCCCCCTCCCTCTCTTTTGGCGCTGTGTTAGCTTTTTCTGCATCGACTTCTGTGCTCACGGGGCCAGGTTCAATGCTTCCTGCTTTTTGGGTGGCTGGGCTTGATTGAGCTTGTTTGTTTTGAGAATCAAAATAGTTGTACGCGAAAATACTGCCTGAAAGAAGTGCGACAACCAATAAAAGCATAAAAAAAGTTCTTTTTCCACCAGGTATAACCAATCTTTTTAACATTTTCTCTCCATCTGAGTTGCATTTTACAATAAGATCGAGTTTGAGCCTCGATTGAAAACGCAATAACGATAGCACTGCTACTGTTGGGGCGCGCGTAAATTTCGGAAGGGATAACCCATAAAACGGTTGGGATGGCGCCCCCGGCCACATTTATGAAACAACAATACGATAACAATAGCATTGAACCAAAATATTTTCAAGTGACAAATAGCATTGAAATCGTGTGTCATGCCAATATCCATGCAGGCATAACCAACTCCCCCATTGAAAAAAGTCCCGAAGGTTTCGAAACCTTCGGGACTTTTCTCTTATTTACGGTCTGCTAACCAGAATGTCGTTGCTCATATTG
>CAIWAX010000048.1 GCA_903910795.1 uncultured Anaerolineae bacterium | reverse complement strand
GTCCCTACCCTGAACCAGCAGCGACCCACCAGAGACTTCCGAAGTTTGCAAAACTTCGGAAGTCTGAGTCGCCGCCGAGCCGACCGCCGTCCCTACCCTGATCCAGTAGCGACCCGCCAGAGACTTCCGAAGTTTGCAAAACTTCGGAAGTCTGAGTCAATGCCGAGCCCAAACCACCTGGAAGAGCAGCCTTAAAACAAAACATCCCGCGTAGAGACGCTGCATGCAGCGTCTGCGCGGGATGTTGTTGATGCGGGCGATACCCTAGGGCACAGCCACGGTGACAACCTGCTCACCAGCATTGTCACAAGCCACAACCTTGACATCGTAGCTGCCAGAGTCGGTGACGGGGATATCAAATTCTTTGCCGGGGGTGACGGTCTGGCCGGAAGGCAGCACATTGGCGCCGTAGGCATCCGCGCCGGTCTTGGAAACATGCAGTTCGCAGTAATTAACCGAGCCCTGGTTGGTAATCTTGATGGATTTGCCAGCGCCGCAAGCGGTCAGAAGCAGGCTGAAGACCAATACGAGTGCGAAGATGCTAAATAACTTGAGTTTCATTTCTTTCTCCTTTGAAAATTTTGGTTAGTCAGGAACAATATTCCTGTTGGGGATAAACTGGCAGGCTGCCATGTTCGGGTGATGGAAGATCGGAAATTTCATTTGATAAGATCCGCTCCAGGGTTGCGGGCCAGGGTCTGAAACCCTGAGAAAAACATCCCCAAGTCTTGAAACCAAACCTTCGGGATGAGCTTCGTGAAGAAAATTACTGCACCGAAAATTCCTTGGTCGTGTTGAGCTTGTCATTCATATACAGCTCAACCTTATACTTGCCAGCCGGCCAGCCCTGGTCGGCAGTCGCCGAGAAAGTGATCGGGCTCGAACCAGTCACAATTTCCTTCTCGAGGAACTGAGTGGCTTTGCCAGCATCATCCACCGAATACCAGACGGCCCTAAACTTGCTGGAATCGGGCGCGTTGGCCGTCGTCACCACCAGGTAAAAGGCCTGGTCAGAGGTGAAGGAGCTGGTGTCCGCGCTTCCAGCTTTATCGGGGGTCAGAATGACGCTGCTGACGGCGGCGGTGCTGACGTTGAAATCACAGGCCAGGCTGGCGAAGACCAGGGCCGCAAATGCCAAAAGGATCATCATGTTTCGTTTCATCATAGACCGGGTTCCTCCATTATTGTATGAACTGATATGCCAGGCGGGGTTGTCATAATCATGATCGGTTAACTAAATATGACAATTAAGGTGTATTTTACCTGTCTAATTGTGTTTGTCAAGGGCGCAAACGGGTAACAGGGTGTGATTATTTTTTATCATCCTTTCGGTAGGGGGTCTGGTTTTGGCTTGAAATCTCGAAGGCTTTTGAGTTACAATGAAAATGCGTAAATATGAAGCCACTGTAAAAAGCCTTCACCGCGCAGCAGCACAGGTTTATAGGGCACTCTCAGCGCGCTGTGTGGTGATATGTTTTTACACTATCCAGGGAATCAACTGTTCAAGGCACAGCGATGACCGATCTCACAGACCAAAACAAGCCAGCCAACCCGGGGTCTGAAATTCTGTCAGATGTTTTGTCTCACAGCAGCGACGGTGTCCTGGCGCTCGACAGCCAGTTGAACATCATCTTTGCCAACCCGCGCGCCGGCGAACTGCTCGGCCGCCCGGCAGCCAGCCTGATGGGGGCCAATTATCGCGCCGAATTTATCAAAGACAGCCAGTCTCTGGCAAGCCGCGCCCTGGCGCATGTGCTTGCCAGCCAGGAACCCGATTGCTTTGAAGAATTCATCGCTGGACGCTGGATTGAAAAGCGCCTGCAACCCTCTCCCCACGGTTTGACAATTTATATCACCGACATCTCCGCGGCCCGCACAGCCAGCGCGGCCCGCCACGAGAGCGAGGAAAAATTCTCGCGCATTGTCGCCACCAGCCCGGATGCGGTCATCATCGCTGAGCGCGCCAGCGGCCGCCTGCTCGAAGTCAACGAAAACTTCCTCAAGCTGGTCGGTTACTCGCGTGAAGAGCTGCTCGGACATTCCACCATCGAACTCAGCATCTGGGTCGACGCGGGCGAGCGTGTGCGGCTGCTGAACATCCTCGACCGCGATGGGCTGGTCTACAACGAGCAGCTCCAGTTCCGGCGCAAATCTGGCGAGCTGCGCTCCATCTCGCTCTTTGCGCGCGAGATTGAGATGGATGGGCGCGCCTGCCTGCTCTCGTTTTACCGCGATATCACCACCCAGAAACGCAACGAGCTCATCCGCAAACATGCCGAAAGCGATCTGCAGAAGGCCAACGAACTGCTCGAGACGCGCGTCAAGGAACGCACCGAACAACTCGAACAATCAACCCTGCGTCTGGAAGAAACGCTCCACAACACCGGCGCACTGTATGAAATCAGCCAGACCCTGATTGAAATCGAAAAGCTGGATGACGCCATCCAGCGCGTGGCCGACAAGATGGCGACCGTGCTGAACTTCAACCGGGTCAGCATCATCACGTTTGACATGCCGGCCCGCCAGGTGCTGGGCTTTTACCCGGGGGGGCCCGAAAAAGCTGAAATCTTGCAGGTGCCGTTTGATGAATTATGGGAAGGGCTGAGCGGCTGGGTCCTGCGCGAGCGTAAACCGGCGTTCTCGCCCAAAGGCCTGCCGGATGAGCGCGAAAGCGCCCTGGTACAGTGGCGCCGCGCCCAGACCAACTGCGGCGCCATCATTGTGGCGCCGATCCTGTTCCACGAACAGGTGCTCGGCACCGTGACGGCTGCCAACGCTCCCGCGCAGCCTGATTTTACGCAAGCGGATGTCGATCTGCTGATGGCAGTCGCCAACCAGGTGGCGGCCGCCATCGAAAACAACCGCCTGTACCACTCGCTCAATGCCGAGGTCAGCGAGCGCAAGCGCGCCCAGGCCGAGCTGCAAAAAAACCACGATGAGCTCGAACTGCGTGTAGTAGAGCGCACCGGGCAGTTGAGCCACACCAACCGCGCCCTCAGAATGATCAGTTCCTGCAACCAGGCCCTGATCCACGCCGTCAGCGAACAGGAGCTGATTGACGCGATCTGCCAGATCGCGATCAATAACGGCGGCTACCGGCTGTGCTGGATTGGATATGCAGAAAACGACGCGCAGAAGAGCGTGCGCCCGGTCGGCTCGGCCGGCTTTGAAGATGGCTACCTGGAAAAGGCGCACATCACCTGGGCCGATAACGAACGCGGGCGCGGCCCGACCGGCACCTGCATCCGTACCTGCCAGCCGGTTGTCGCCCAAAATTTTCAGACCGACCCCAAAATGGCCCCCTGGCGTGAAAATGCCATCCGGCGCGGCTATCATTCCTCCGTCGCGCTGCCGCTGCTGGTGGAGGGGCAGGCCACCGGCGCGCTGATGATCTATTCTGACCAACCCGATGCCTTCAACGGGGCTGAGTTAGACATCCTGTTGGAGCTGGCCAACGACCTGGCCTACGGCATCACGGCCTTGCGCACGCGCGATGAAGGCCGGCGCTCGCTGCAGGCTCTGCAGGATAGCGAAGCCCGCTACCGCTTGATCTCGGAAAACACGGCGGATATGATCTGGACGGTGGATCTGAACAGCCAGCGTTTTGAGTACATCAGCCCATCGGTGCACAAGATGCTCGGCTACAGTGTGCCGGAAGCGCTCAATATCAGCCTGGCAGAAATGCTGGCGAGAGAGTCGCTTACGCGCCTGACACGGGCCACGCAGCAGCGCGTTCTGGAGTTCCAGGCCGGAACCATCCATAAATCGTATATAGATCAAGTCCAACAAGTCCGCAAGGACGGCTCGCTGTGTCCCAGCGAAATCACCACCCGCCTGGTGGTCGATCCATCCGGCAAACTGCTGATGGTGGGCGTCACACGCGATATCAGTGAGCGGCACAAGGCCCAGGCAGATTTGCGCCAGAGCATCGAAACCACGCGCGCCATCCTGAACGCCACCAACGAATCAGCCTTCCTGTTGAAACCGGATGGCAGCGTGCTGGAAGCCAACCAGCCGGGCGCCGCCCGTTTGAAAATGGAGGCTGCGGCACTGGTGGGCAGGAACCTGTATGATTTCATCCCCCCCGAAAACTCCGCCAGCCGCAAGCGCATGATGGCGCAGGTTCTGCAGGACGGCAAACCCGCCTTTTTTGAAGACGAGCGTTCTGGGCGCTGGATGGCGAACAGCATCTACCCGGTTTTCGATGCCGCCGGGCAGGTCATCAGCCTGGCGATTTTTGGGCGCGACATCACCGAGACCAAGCTGGCCGAGGCCGAGCTGCTGCGCTACCGTGATCATCTCGAAGCGCTGGTCAGCGAGCGCACCTCCGAGCTGGAAGTGGCCCGCGAGCAGGCCGAGGCCGCCAACCACGCCAAGAGCGAATTTCTGGCGGTCATGAGCCACGAGATCCGCACCCCCATGAACGGTGTCCTGGGGCTGGCGCACCTGGCACTGCAAACCGATCTGAACGAAAAACAGCGCAATTACCTGACCCATATCCAGGCTTCGGGGGAAGCCCTGCTGGCGATCATCAACGACATCCTGGATTTCTCCAAGATTGAGGCGGGCAAGCTGAATATGGAGCACATCGAGTTTGACCTGGACGATGTGTTGAGCAGCCTGGCCAGCCTGGTGGCGTTTCGCGCCCAGGAAAAGGGCCTGGAACTGGTTTTCAACACCGCGCCGGATGTCCCGCGTCTGCTGGTTGGCGACCCGAACCGTCTGTGCCAGGTGCTGCTCAACCTGGTCGGTAACGCCATCAAGTTCACCGAGCGCGGCGAAGTGGTGGTGCGGGCCAACCTGCTGAAGCGGGACGCGGCGCAGGCCGAGCTGCAATTCAGCGTGCGCGATACCGGCATCGGCATCGCCCCCGAGAAGCTGACGCAGTTGTTCCAGGCCTTCAGCCAGGCCGACAGCTTCACCAGCCGCCGTTACGGCGGCACCGGTCTGGGATTGGTGATCAGCAAGCGCCTGGTCAGCATGATGGACGGGCAGATCAGTGTGCAGAGCCGGCCCGGGCAGGGCAGCGCCTTCACCTTCAGCGTGCGCCTGGACTGCCAGAGCCAGGATAAAAACACCCGCAGCGTCTTGACTCCCGACCTGCGCGGGCTGCGCGTGCTGGTGGTGGATGACAACCTGGAGGCCCTGGGGTTCATGAAAGACCTGCTGGCCTCACTGACCTTCAAGGTCAAAACCGCCAGCTCGGCGGAGGCCGGTTTGAAGATGGCGCAAACTGGCCGGCCGCGCTTCGACCTGTTGATCGTGGATCAAAGCCTGCCGGGCGGCATGGACGGCCGCCAGACCCTGCAGCGCATGCGCCAGACTCCCGGCCTGGAAGACATGCCCGCCATCCTGCTGCTGCAGCCCGAGGGCAATACCCTGAATATGCCGGCGCCCGGCAGCACGGACGGGCTGCTGTCCAAACCGGTCACTTCATCCCTGGTCTTTGACGCGATCATGCAGGTCTTTGGGCACACGAACCAGCCGCGCGCCCGGCGCCGGGAGCTGGCCGGGGCGCCGGAATCGCTGGAGAGTGTGCGCGGGCGCCGGCTGCTGCTGGTGGAGGATAACGAAATCAACCAGATGGTGGCGCGTGAACTGCTCGAAGGCATGGGGCTGCGCTTGAAGATCGCCAGCGACGGCCTGCAGGCGCTCGAGATGCTTGCGCAGGAGCACTTTGACGCCGTGCTGATGGATATCCAAATGCCCGGCATCAGCGGTTACGAGGCCGTCGCGCGCATCCGCGCCCAGGCGCGCTTCGCGCAACTGCCGGTCATCGCCATGACCGCCAACGCGATGGAGGAGGACCGCAAGCAAGCCCAGGCGGCCGGCATGAATGATTACATTTCAAAGCCTGTGAATGTCGCCCAGCTCGCCAGGGTTCTGATGCGCTGGTTGACACCCATGCCCGCCAGCCCCGCGCCGCCCGCACCCGCGCCCGCACCTGCACCCGCCCGCGCCGCGCCCGCGCAGCTTCCCGCCAGGCTGGAAACCATCAACATGTCTGACGCGCTCAGCCGCTTGGGCAACAATCAACAGCTCCTCCTGCGCCTGCTGTTGACCTTCCAGTTTGAGCACAGCCGGGACGGCCAAAAACTGCGCGACGCCATACAAACCCGGCAGGTTGAGCTTGCCCAACGGCTGGCGCATACCATCAAAGGCGTGGCCGGCCAGATCGGCGCGGATGAGTTGAAGACCGCCGCCCGCGATCTGGAATCGGCGATCAAAGCCGCCAACCCGGCCGACGTTCAATCCTGCCTGAAGGTGCTGGAGGATAAGCTGGCGGCGGTGCTTGAATCAATCGCCAACCTGAGCTGAAAGTGCAGGCGCCAGCAGGCAGGGGTTTCTTAAGGTCGAGCATAAAGCTCTCTATGCACAGCCTACACTTCGTTATTCGCACCACCCGCACCACCCGCACCACCCGCACCACCCGCACCACCCGCACCACCCGCACTACCCGCACCACCCGCACTACCCGCACTACCCGCACCACCCGCACCACCCGCACTACCCGCACTACCCGCACTTCCCGCACTTTCGCACTACCCGCACTTCCCCGCACTACCCGCACTACCCGCACTTACCCGCACTTCCCGCACTTTCGCACTTTCGCACTTCCCGCACTTCCCTGACCCTATGCCCTACGACCCCGGATACCTCCTGCTCGACAAATACCGCATCGAAAAGCTGCTCGGCCAGGGCGCTTTTGGCGAAGTCTACCTGGTAACGCACCTGCAGCTCAACGTGCTGCGCGTGGTCAAAGTCTTGCGCCGCGACGCGCCAGGCATGGACAGCGACATCTATTATGGGCCACCCCAGGCGCGCTTTAAGCTCGAGGCACAGCTTGGCGCGCGGCTGAACAGCCCGCATCCCAACCCGCGCCTGCTGCAAATCTTCAATTTGCATGCCGATGAAAGATTGAGCGTACTCGAGATGGAATATGCCGCGGGCGGCAGCCTGGCGCAGCGCATCGAGAAAAACCGCGCCGGGAACCAGCTCATGCCGGTGGACGAAGCCTTGCGCATAGCCGCCGAAGTGGCCGAGGGTCTGGCGGCCCTGCATAAGCTGGATATTGTGCACCGCGATGTCAAACCGGCCAACATCCTGTTTGATGAGGAAGGGCATGCCCATCTGGGTGACCTGGGCCTGGCGCAGGTGCCGGGCGGGGATAGCCGGCGTTCGCAGCTCAGCACGCCTGCGCTGCACCCTGGCACAGCGGCCTACATGAGCCCGGAACAGGCCAACAGCGGAGCTTACCTGGCCTCGGCCGCGGATATTTACTCGCTGGGCGCGACCCTCTTTGAAGTCCTGACGGGCCGCATTTACAGCGGCCAGCGCCCGGGCACGCGCGCCGCCAGCCTGCGCAGCGACCTGCCCGCGCCGGTGGATGAGCTGCTGGCGAAGATGCTTTCTGAATCAGCACGGGAGCGTCCCTGGGATGGCGCCGAAGCCGCCACGCTCTTGAAGGCTGTGCTGGCTGATCTGGCCGGAGCCACTCGGCGCATTGCCACCGAACAAGCCCAGGAACAGGCCCGCGAGCTGGCCCGTTTGCAGGCTGTGCGCAAGGCGCAGTCTGAAGCGCGTGCCCGCGAGCAAGCGCGCCTGGAAGCTGAAGACAGGGCGCGCTGGCAGGCTGAACACAAAAAAATGGTCAAAAAAATTCCACCACCCGCCTGGTCTGTTCCCAGTCAAGCGGGCCAAGGTGTTCTGGAACGTTACTGGCCCGGGATCGCGCTGGCTGTGACGATCGTGCTGATCATGCTGGCGGGTGGTCTTTTCGCGCTTCGTCCATCCGCAGCCTTCCCCACCCCGCTTGTCGTTCTGGCCGCCACGCCTTTGCCATCACCCACTGTTGCGCCGGCTGCAACGCCCCTACCCTCCCCCACTCCGAAACTGGACATTGGTTCCACCTGGCTTCGTCCGGCGGATTGGATGACGATGCTGTACGTGCCGGGCGAGACGTTCACGATGGGCAGTGACAGTGCCAGCGTCGACCAGGCTTTCGCGGAATGTCAGAAAACCGACTCTAATTGCGATAAGAGCTGGTTTACGGCTGAAGAACCGGCGCATAGTGTCACGCTGTCCGCCTACTGGATCGACCAGACAGATGTGACCAATGCCGAGTACGCGAAATGTGTGGCGGCGGGCGGCTGCACGGAGCCTTCAAGTAAAAGCTCATATACCCGCTCGAGCTATTATGGCAACTCGCAGTTTGATAATTACCCGGTGATTTATGTGAACTGGGCCCAGGCCAAAACCTATTGTGAGTGGGTCGGGCAGGTGAGTAATGTAACGGTTGGTTTGCCGAGTGAAGCGCAGTGGGAGCTGGCGGCGCGTGGGACGAATGGGCGCACTTACCCGTGGGCTGGCAGTAACATTGATAAAACCTATGCCAACTATGGCGGTAATGTCGGCGATACAACGGCCGTGTGCAGTTACCCGCAGGGCAACAGCCCGTCTGGGGCCTGTGACATGGCTGGCAATGTCTGGCAGTGGGTGGCGGATTGGTATGACAGAACCTATTATGGGCAATCACCCGTCAATAATCCAACTGGGCCGGTTAACGGAACCCGTCGAGTGTTGCGTAGCGGCTCGTGGATTAGCAACAATAGCGCCGTCCGTTCTGTCTTCCGCAACTACGGCGGTTCGTCTGATACGGATTACGGCAGCGGCTTTCGTTGTGCCCGCTCACAATAGTTCTGAAATACTGAATGCTGGAATTCTGCTGGTTCTAATGGAATTTGGGGTGTTGCCCTTTTTTTCAAAGCCGTCCACGCATAAGGGCCACGAATACGGTCTGCCGTCCAATTCGTGAACATGTGCCCTGCGGGTTCATGGTTTATTCGTGGATGGTTTCGCATCAAACCACAAAATAAACCAGAACCAGAAATATTCAAACGATGCCGACTTTAATAACCTGACCACTATCCTCGACCCATTGAATGTGAGCAAGTGAACATCGTTCGTTTGAGTGTCTGGGGAAATCCAGATCATAAAACAGGCAGCATTTCCAAAGAGGGACACAGCCCGGCTGTGCCCCTTTTTGATTGCCACACACGGCGCCAGAAGTGCGACCCTGGCCCGGCGCGCGCTATTCTCATCCAATTCACAATGAATTCATCGCCAGACTTCCGAAATCTTAAAAATTTCGGAAGTCTTACGACAATCGGCGCGGAGCCCTCCCAGATGCGGGCGGTGGCGGGGAAGGTCATGAAGGGGGCACGGGTCTTTCGTTCTGGCAAGGCTGCCTGGCCCGCGATCACACCAGCAGTCAGAGTCTCCCGGCCCGCACGGGAGACTTGCCCTTCCACAACCATCGTGTGCCCCGGCTGGATGAACGGGCGCGGCGGCGACTCCCTCCAGACTTCCGAATTGCCATAAACCGGCGGAATTCGGAAGTTTTTATAAAGCACTGTTTCATTTTCTCAATTTTGGCGAGGCTACCGGCTTAAGCCATGAATTCAACCGAAAGAATTTCACGCAGGTCG
>CAIWAX010000047.1 GCA_903910795.1 uncultured Anaerolineae bacterium | reverse complement strand
TTATTCTTTCAAGATGTGAATCGATAAAACCATGAACAATAAAATCACTTGTATAAAACACACATTCTAGATACATCTAAAGTCTCCTTCACTAAAATTATCTATATGTAAAGATAAATTTTGGAGAATCCGCACTCATGCTTGAAAATTTTGGTTTTAGAAAGATCGTATACTGAAGGTAAGTCTCGCAAACAAAGCCAGTGATAAAATAATCCATGCCAAGCAAAATCGAAAAATATTTCATAACCGGATCATTTCATGATTGATTATACATCCTACCAATCGCCCTTCTCATGGCGTTACGGCTCAATAGAGATGCGCCGCATCTGGTCTGAACATAACAAGCGCCTGCTCTGGCGAAAAATATGGGTGGTCCTGGCAGAAATACAGGTTGATTATGGGCTTGTACTTCCAGAGCAAGTCGCTGATTTGCTTGCCCACAGCACCGAAATTGACTTGCCGCGCGCGCTCGAAATCGAAGCAGAAATCCAGCACGATCTGATGGCCGAAGTCCACGTTTTCGCAGAACAAGCCACCGTTGGGGCCGGCATCATTCATTTCGGAGCGACTTCAATGGATATTGAGGATAACGCCGATGCACTGCGCCTGCGCCAGGGTCTGGATCTCATCATCCAGTCTCTGCGCGATATCCTCCTGAAGCTGGCTGCTCTGATGCGGAAATTTGCAAACACCCCGTTAATTGCGTTTACCCACCTTCAGCCCGCAGAACCTTCAACGCTTGGCTACCGGCTGGCACAGTATGCCCAGGATTTATTTAATGACTACCAATCATTAAGCGCTGTTCGCCAAGATATCCGTGGAAAAGGCTTCAAAGGCGCGGTCGGCACAAGCGCTTCATATTCCGAATTATTCGGAGTAAACGAACTCGCAAATTTTGAGCAGAAACTCAGCCAGAAACTTGAGTTATCCTTTTTTCCTGTTTCCACGCAAACTTACCCACGCAAACAGGACTATACAATTCTGGCAGCACTGGCTGGCCTGGGCCAATCGCTTTATAAAATGGCATTCGATCTCAGGCTGCTTCAATCTCCCCCCATTGGTGAATTAAGTGAACCCTTCGGAACACGCCAAATTGGATCATCTGCCATGCCATTCAAGCGCAACCCAATCCGAGCGGAAAAGATCGATTCGTTGGGCCGCTACCTGGCGCAATTACCGCGCGTGGCCTGGGACAACGCCGCCCATTCTCTGCTTGAACGCACTCTGGATGATTCAGCCAATCGCCGCACCATTCTGCCAGAGGGGTTTCTAGCTGCCGATGAAATGCTCAAAACTGCCAGCAGCATCCTGACCGGGCTGCGGGTGGATGAACAAGCCATGGCTCGAAACCTGGAAACATACGGGCCATTCGCGGCCACAGAACGAATTTTGATGACCGCAGTAAAAAATGGCGCCAACCGCCAAGAAATGCACGAGTTGATCCGCACACAATCCATGCGCGCCTGGGAGTGCATCAGGAACGGCGAGGCCAACCCTCTTGCAAACAATCTGGCAAAGGATGATGAGCTGGCTCATTTTTTAACATCTGAACAGGTTTATACCTTGATGGATTACAGTTCCCACCTGGGTGATGCCCCCCAACGCACTCTGGCGCTGGCTGACACTATTTCGAGCAGCATTTAATTATACAATGCAATGAATCGAGAATTTCAACCCTGTCATCCAACCGACATGATTTTTTCGAGCATTTCCTCGTTCGTACCAAATTTGAAAGACACCACACCCTTACGGCGTGCCATCTCTGTTTCAATCTCTGCCAGCTTGCGGATATCGTTGCCCGTTACAACCGGTGTGCCCAGTTTTTTAAGACGCGCCCGGAGCGCTGATTCATCAGGTTGCACCTGTTCCAAGGTCTGGATATATTGTAGTACAGCTCGAGCCCCCAGGGTGCCATCCTTGCGAGCATAGCCATCCAGGCCGGTACTGGCCTGCCGGGACCAACCAGCCACAAACACATCCTTAATCACAGTTCCCTGCTCGGGATCGTATGTTTCGTAAGTGTTTCCTTCTATTGGGAAGCGCGGTTCGGGATTCTTGGCAAATTCGTTCTGCGCAACTGGCAGCCCAAAACTTTCATCAACCCTGTCGCCAATTGCAAAAACGACCGAATCAACGTTCACGACCCGCTTATGACCGGTACCACGCGCCTTGACTTCGCCATCTTTTACAATCAGTAAATTATCTTCAACTTCCAGGCCTGTAACAACATCTTCACCCAGTATCTGAGTGGGTGAAGCCAGGAATTCAAAATGGAAGCTGGTAGTGGAACCAGAAGGTTGAGCCTTGGGAAGAGCTTCAAGGATCAGTGCTTTGGCCGCAGCAGGATCCTGTCCAATGGCTGTCATCAGTGGAATGACGCGTTCAAACTCTTCGTCAAGGGCGCGTTGATCCAGGTTACGGATAACGTATTCCATTTCCTTTTTATCAAACTTTACCTCCGCAGGTCCACGGCGCACAATCGCAACCACTTCCCTGGCTTTCACCTTCTGAATAGCGTAACGGGCAATATCCAACATCACATTGCCAGCCCCAACCACCGCGACTTTATTTCCAAAATAGAATTTATTCTTACTAAATGGGGGCAACTGGTTGTAGTGGTACACCAGGTCTTTAGCATGGTAAACGCCCCTCAGGTGCTCTCCATTCAATCCCAGCCACTTCGTCCCCTGGGCCCCAACCGTGACAAGGATAGCCTGAAAGCCCAGTGCACGCAAATCATCAAGACTCATGTCTGCCTGTGATCCAACAGAGACATTGCCAAAGTAGCTGATACCTGGCGTTTCCAATATCTGTTTAAATTGAGTCCGCAAGCCTTCCTTCATGGCAAATTTGTCAGGATAGATACCATATTCTGCCAGCCCGCCTGGCTTAATATCCCTATTGAAAATAATAACTTTGACGCCATTGCGCGCCATTTCACGCGCAGCAAACATACCTGCCGGACCTGCGCCAACCACAGCAACATAATGGGTTTGATCTGTCACGCTATTACTCCTGATAAATTAAACAATAACGCCTGATAATGGCATCATTATAGTTGACTCACAAATCCAACGCAAGCGCCCCACCGGGCGGGCCAAAAAAGGAGTTACTTCCTATACGCAGTAAAGATTTGATTCTTAAAACTATGCTATAGTTAAATTGTTAGTAACTGCTCACCCGTGTCTTGGTTTGGGCATAACCATCACGATTTAATGCCCAAGTGAAATGCTAATCGCTGGCTTCCCTCGCAAGTGGTGTTTCGCGTAGCGGCCCTCGTTTCACCCCGCACACCTGCACTTGCGTTCCGGTGCGATTCGCCAGCAAATCGTGTCGGGACGATGTTGCGCCTTTGCGGTAAAAATTTTGAACTTGATCCATACTGAACGATTTGCTAAGCAAATCGTGGGTACTTTCCACTGGAAAAGTTATCATATAGGACTTTAAGAAAGCCCTGGCAAAACGCCAATTCAGGGCAGTCAATTTTGCGAATCCAGAGTAAAATGTTGCCTTCTGGCAATCCCAAACCAAAAGCCAGAGATTTATTAAGGAGAAAAAATGAGTGAAATTTTGAAGGTTCAGGATGGCCAGGTCGTTTTGATGGAATACACCCTGCGAGTGGATGGCGAGATCCTGGATTCTTCGTCAGGGCACGAGCCGCTGGAGTTCTTGCAGGGCGCCGGGAATATCATTCCCGGCCTGGAGGATGAGCTGTATGGCATGGCAGTTGGAGAAAGCAAGTTGGTGATCGTCCAGCCTGAAGATGGCTATGGGGTGATCGATGCGGAGGCTTTTGTGGAAGTACCCCGCGAACAGTTCCCGAGCAATATTCCGATGGAAGAGGGCATTGAAATCCAGGTTACTGATGAGAACGGCACCCCCATGAATGCCCGGATCGATTCGGTCAGCGATGATTCGGTCACGCTTGATTTCAACCATCCGCTGGCAGGCAAGGAACTGCACTTCGATGCCAAAATCGTTGGGCTGCGCGATGCCACCGATGAAGAAAATGAACACGGGCACGTGCACGGGGCGCACAGCCACTAAGCCCACATGCTCTTGGTGGGAAGCTGTCGCCATCCCGAAAATAATACAAAAGGCTCTGCCAGGATAACCCTGGCAGAGCCTTTTGTTGATACCTCAGGGCGGTCTGGATTGATTAAACGATAAGCACAAATATGACCGCGAAGACTGCGCAGCCCAGGTTGACGAGATCGTTGTTCAGCCAGGCCCAACCGCGTATGCGAACTGTGGGTGTGCCACAGGTATGCAAAGGATGCCGTTCGGTTTCTTTATCGCAGGTGGAACAATGATAAATGGCCTGGATGGTTGCGCCTAGCAGCGAGTCAAACAAGGCCCCAAGAAACCCGGCCAGCGTCACCAAAACACCCGCCAGCCAGGGAGTAGACATGGGCGGAAAAAGCACTGCCAGCGCTCCAATCAGCGCCGAACCTGCCAGCGCCGCCAATGTTCCCATCAGGGACACCCCACCAGAGGTTCCTTTCTCGACAATTCTACCGGGGTTGGTGATCATGCGCGGGGGATGCGGATTCAGGACGCCCAGTTCAGTGGACCAGGTATCTGCGTTAACGGCTGCTAATGAAGCGGCGAAGGCCAGCCAGACCCATGCTGAGGTTGGATAGAAATAATGCAAGCCGGCAAATAACGTAGCCAGTCCGCCGTTGCCAAATACCTGACCGGCATCACGTTGACCGCCTTTTGAAAATTTCTCATTCAATCCGCGTTTGCGGTTTTTGAAAGCGCGGGTCAGCGCGCTGGATGAAATAAAAAAGGCCAGCAGCAGGACGGCCCACTGCCAACCGCCAATCCCAAATACCACCGTCCCAACCAGGATGGCAGCCAGTGCCCCTGAACGGCTCAGACTGCGGGCACGATAAGCGCCCATCCCCACTACTGCTGCACAAACCAGACCCGTTAAGAATTGGAATATCATCAGATGGGGGTATTCAGGATGAAAAAGACAGCCGCGAGGAAAAATAAGCCTGAGAAGGCGCCTGAAGTCCATAAGGCAATCGCCAGAACACGTAATTCGGGTTTGCGAAAGAAAAATAGGCCGGTAATCAGGCCTATCACAAACAGGAACGCGCTCAGGAGCGGCAGCAGAATGAGCTGTGCGCCGGCTACCGGATCCAGAGGCGCACCTGTGACCCCAAACCCCAGCGTAATCCGCGTCAGGGATGGGATCAGTACGGTTACCCAAATCAGCAGACCTACATTCAGAAAGGCGCCTGCCATCCATAGAAAGCGTACCAATGAGCTTTCCCAGGCCCGGACAACCACAAAGGATGGATATTGCGAGCTGCCCTGAGTTGGTTGCAGGCTGCCCATTTCAATTGTTTTTTGGAAAGCTGCCAGAAACGCGGCTGGATCTTCGGGTGAAATACCATACACCTGCCGCGCGGTTGCCACCAGGATCAAGTTCTGTGCATCTGATGCCATGAACTCAATCCTGCCAATATCGCGCTGGCGGGTAACTCCCAGAATTCCACCGGGCAGACGGAACCACGGCAGGTTGACCGGCGTTGTTAATCCAGCGGCTGGCCGGATCCACTCCACATCCGTGACAGGGATATCTTCGGCCCGCAGGCCCCAAACCAGCCGCAGGGTATTGCGGTCAAGAAAATAATTGGCGCGCAGCAAGGCATATACCCGGTAACCGAAAATAGGCACCTGGATAGCCGCAATGATAAAAAGTAACACGTACAGGCTGAAATACAACCCAACCGGGGTTTGCAGAACAATTGTGAGCGAAAACGCACTGACCAGGCTGAATACGACGGCCAGAACGGTGTGGATCACCATGCCGCGCTGGCGGGCAGGCGGAAATTCGTTACTGAACTTATGGGTACTTTCCATTATTACCGGCTTGTTTCCTGCCGCAGTGCATCACACACGTATTCAACCTGTTCACGAGTCATCACACCGCTGAACGGAACAGCCACACCGCGTTCTCCAAGATCCTCAGTGATTGGGAAATCGCCCGCTTCGTACCCAAAACGTTCCTGCATATAAGGCTGCAGATGAATAGGTAAAAAGTAAGGCCGTACAGGTACACCACGGGCTTCCAGTCGTTTAGCCAGGTCGCCGCGCTCCAATTCCTTTGCCAGGCGAATGACATAGACAAACCACGACATGCGTGTAGTGGAGGCCGCCACCTTTGGAGCTTCGATACCGGGGATTCCGGCCAGGCATTCCGTGTACCACCCGGCGACTGTTGCACGCTTGGATACCATTTCATCCAGCCGTTTCATTTGGGCCAGACCGAGAGCGGCGGACATTTCATCCAGACGGTAATTGTAGCCCAGGTAGGTGTGTGACAACCAGGTATCCCCCGGCGCGCGTCCCTGGTTTCGCAAGGCCCGCATAAAATTCGCCGCCCGTTCATTATCTGTAATCACCAGCCCGCCTTCACCGGTAGTCATTTGTTTATTCGGATAAAAGGCAAAAATACCGAAATCTCCGAAGGTACCGGCTTTCCGGCCTTTGTACAACGCGCCAATCGCCTCGCAGGAATCTTCAATCACAGTCAGGCCCAGCTCACGAGCTGTGTCAGTGAGCGGATCCATCTCTGCTGGCTGGCCGAACACATCCACCGGCAGGATGGCTTTGAGCTTTCCCACGCTGGCTTTCCCGGAGGCTTTGGGAGTCTTGCGTGGCAGCCATTTTCTGGCTGCTTTTCCGCCCGCTGCAAGATCCCTGGCAGCCTGTACAGCCTGCTCTGGATTGATATTACCAGTCAGGGGATCAACATCCACAAAAATCGGAATGGCATTCTCGAACAGCAAGGCATTTGTGGATGCGACAAAGGAAAAGGGCGTGGTGATTACCAGGTCTCCAGCGCCGATGCCGGCCGCGCGCACACACAGATGAAGCCCGGCGGTGCCGGAATTGACAGCTACTGCGTACTTTGCGCCGGTATATTCGCAGAAGGCTTTTTCAAATTCCACTACTCTCGGGCCCAGGCTGAGAATGGGTGTATTGATCACTTCCATGACCGCCTGGCGTTCAGCGGCGGTAAGATCGGGGGATGACATGGGGATTTTCATTAATCTATTTCCTGATCTGGCTGGCAGCCAGCATTGAGCAAAATGGTTGTGTTCTCTGAACGGTTTATGAGTTTTTCGGCGGCCTGGTCAATCGAATGGCTAGACTGGGCGCAGCTCAGCGATAAGGGTGTCAAGATCGATCTGGCGGATCTCAGTATCACGCCGCTGCTTGATTTCGAACAGGCCGTTCTGTAGGCCGCGTTCGCCCACAGTAATGCGTACCGGGCAGCCAATCAGGTCGGCATCGTTGAATTTGATACCCGCGCGTTCATTGCGATCATCGAACAGAACGGACAGCCCTGCATCGGTCAGCAGATGATAGAGTTTTTCAGCCGCGCTGGCGGTATCGAGAGTTTTACCCGGTACATTCATCAAATAGATCGCAAACGGTGCCGCCTCGGCTGGCAGCGCCAATCCTTTTTCGTCATGAGCTATTTCTGCCAGGATCATGAGGAGTTTCTCGAATAATAGTTGGCCGTCCGAAAAAACGGGTTCAGCCAGGCGTAATTCGAGCGGCGCACCGCAGGCAAGACATTTGTCTGTCGGGTTCGCCAGGCAGACATCTGCCACCAGGTTGGCAGCGTAATCACGCGGATAATTTGTGTTTTTCAGGTGGTAGCCATGTTCATTGGCGCCCGCCACCAGGTTTGAGGAAAGAGTCACCAGTTCATCCACAACGATCAAGCTGTTTCGCAGACCAATCGGCGATGCGTAACCGGGCACCGCTCCGCAGGCGCTGATTTCCTGTGGTGTGGCAAGGCGTACCTCACCAACCAGGGTTTTGAGTTTGGCTTCGCTCATTTGTAAATCGCCGCGCACAGCCACGAAGATTAATTTTTCATCCTGTAAACGCGTGAACATAAGGGCTTTACAGGTTTTTTGCTGAGGAATCCCCAAAAAGAGCGCCAGTTGTGCAATGGTGCTGCATTCCGGGGTCAGTACTTTTTCAACTGGCTGGGGTTCTTCCTGGCTGAAGGGCTGCCTGTGGCAGCGGGCCAGTTCATGACGGGCGGCATATCCACAGGCCGGGCACAGCAAAATTTCCTCACCGGCATTTTTGAATTGGGCAAAATATTCACCGGTATCTTCAGAGTGTGAGGTTGGCACTCCAAGTCGATCCAAGTAGTTCTGCACATTTGCTTCAAATTCTGGTTTGTGCCAGGCTTGTTCAAGCTGTTGGACAGCAAGCTGGCCAAGCGGCAGCAGTTCACCTGTGCGTGAAAGGTAACCGGCACGGTACAAAAAAGCAAAACCTTCCGTGCGAATATCGGCCGGGGCGGCGCGCTGGGTTTGGATGGAGAGTTCGGAATATTTCATTTTATAGTGGGTCAGGCCGGAGATTGATCAGGTGTTTGAGTTTCAGCGCCAGATTCCGTGCCCAGATCAAGATCGACATGTTCTTCCATGCGGATCTGCCCGCGCAGGAAAGCGCCATCTTCGGTTACAAAAGAGGTGGTCACTACATCGCCCCACACGCGGCCAGTGGCGCGAATTTCAAGCTTCTGGGTGATGATATTCCCGCGTACTGCCCCGGCGACAATCACTGCACTGGCGCGAATATTTTCACAGGTGACCCGCCCGCTTTCCCCAACCACCAGCATACCGCGCAAGCCAATCTGGCCTTCAAATGTGCCTTCGATACGCACACCACCCGCGCCGCTGAGCTTGCCTTCCCAGATGACGCCCGGGCCAAGTACGGAAGTGATACGTTCAACAGCCTGGATAACAGGCGGGGTGGATGTGCCTTGTTGGGTGCCTGGGTTTCGCTTAAACATTAATAAATGGGTAACCTGAGAGATGGATTTTTGATATCAACCAATAATTGTACCTTGAAATATGCCACCAACAAAAACAACCTGCCAGAGCGGCAGCATCCGTTTGTTTGATTTGTAATGCAGGACAATCGGCCACTGTTATTTTAACGGCAGGCAGATGCGTATGCAAGTTCCCTGGCTGGCTGGACTCAGGGCTTCAATCGTGCCACCATGTGCGCTGACCAGATGTCGGGCAATCGCCAGCCCCAATCCCATGCCACCCGAATCAGTGGATTTGTAGAAACGTTCAAACACATGCGGCAGGTCTTGTATGGGGATTCCGGGGCCTTCGTCGATCACTTCAATGATGGCCTGGGTTGGCTCCAAGCCAAGCTTGATTTGCACCTGGCTTCCGGCGGGTGAGTAGCGCAGGGCATTTGATACCAGATTAGAAAGAACCTGGCGTATGCGCCAGGGGTCGACCTCCAAACGCGGGAATGGTTCCGGAGCGATTATGTTCAAACCCACTGCAGCCGCTTCGGCCTGAATCTGGAAGGCGCTCAGTGTATCCCGTGCCAGCATGGGCAGATCGACAGGTTCCTTTTTTAACTTTAAAGCGCCGCTTTCAGCCAATGCAACTGTGCGCAAATCATCCACCAGGCCTGACAGGATATTGGTTTCATCAAGAAGGGCTCGCAGGTTGGTTTCATCGGCCGGGTAGACCCCATCCAGCATGCCTTCCAGGTTTCCCTGCAAAACGGTCAGCGGCGTGCGCAGCTCGTGGGTTACATCTGCCAGCAGGTTGCGGCGCTGTTCATCGGTTCTGTGCAAACGCGCTGCCATATCGTTGAACGCCCTGGCTAAAGAGCGGACTTCTTTGGGACCGTGCTCCTGCACTCGCGCCTCATAATCACCTTCGGCTACGCGCCCGGCTGCTTCCAGCAAATCATCCAGCGGAGTAAATACCCGGCGCAATCCAAATACACCCAGAATTGCCATTGCCGTGATCGAAACCAACAGCAGGATCCCCAGCGGAAGAAGCAGATGCAGTAGATTGGCAGGCAGGTTTGTCAGCCCAAGCTGGTTGGCAGCCCAGGTGATGAAGAAAAAAAACAAGGCGAAACCGAACAGGTTAAAAAATGCAAAGGCACAGCCTAACCGGCGAAAGAATGGGTTACGGCGCATGCGGCCTCTGACTGGCGGCCAGTCTTCATTTTCCGGCCACCAGGCTGGGCGATGATTTAGGAAAGAATGGCGGGGTGGCATGTTCAATGGGTTCCAGACCAGGTGTCTGAAAATTTATAGCCCACGCCGTAAACTGTCAGGATATAGCGCGGCTGCGGCGGGTTGGGTTCGATTTTTTGGCGAATATTTTTGATATGAGCATCGATCGCGCGCTCATAGGATTCAAAAGCCACTCCGTGCAAGGCATCCAGCAGGTGGGCGCGTGTAAAAATACGCCCTGGGTAGCGAGCCAAAGTTACCAGCAGAGTGAATTCAGAGGGTGTCAGCTCATCGATCTCTCGATCCTGGGCCATAACGCGCATGCGCGGCACATCCAAAATCAGATCCGCCGCGCGGATGATCTCGGTTTCATTGACTGACCAGGCGTCTATACGCCGGAATGCCACCCGTACGCGCGCCACCAGCTCGCGCGGACTGAACGGCTTGGTCATATAGTCATCTGCGCCAAGTTCAAGGCCGATCAACTTGTCGGATTCTTCCGAGCGGGCGGTCAGCATGATGATAGGCACATTGGACATTTTACGAAGTTCACGGGTAACATCCAGGCCATCCATGTGCGGCAGCCCAAGGTCAAGGATTACCATATCCGGTTTTTCCGCGCGTGCCTGGGAAAGCGCACTGCTGCCATCGCTGGCCACATGCACGCCATATCCGGCGCGTTCCAGGTAATCGCGTACCAGGCGTGTGATCTTTGGTTCGTCATCAACAACCAGGATGGTTTTCATAATTTATCACATGGTAGGTTTAAGAAATAGCTCTGCGCAGCCGTCTGAAGACGGCTGCGCTTATTATATAATGCCTGGCTTGCCGCGCGTGGTTTTTTGTAAAATGTTCGCCAATCCGCGGCTGTTCCCGGCTTTTTCGGGTTATGACTGCTTTTGCGAGGCATTGTCCTCAGATTTTTCGGGGGCAGCGTGTGCGCGGCGGTGGAGCTCTGCGAACATGGGCGGGACAAAATCGCTGTTATGCTCGCCCCAGGGCCCGTGCTGCATGCTGTGCATATTCATGCTGTGCATATCCATGCTGTGCATGTGATGCATCATACCCCAACGCGGTCCCCACAACATGCGACGGAATGCGCCAAAAGCCAGAAAGAGTAGGAACAATGGCACGAGCAATCCCAGAAAGCCAAACCCCAAGAATGGGTGCATAAAAGGCATTGGGTAGGCATACCCTGGAACTGGTTGTACCCCGTTGGTTGGAGCCTGGACCGTGATTGCTTCGCCGCGCAGCATCCCGGCGTTGAAAGCAAACCCGGCAATCCCGGCAATGGCTGCCAGCAGCACAATTGCTGCAAGGATACGGAAAACGATATTTTTGAACATTTTTTTATCTCCTGTTGAAATGTTGATTTCCTGTGAAATCTAAACGCAGTATAGAGCCCAATTGTGAAGTGAGTGTGAAGCCAGCATGGAGAGATTGAGATGAGCCCGTAATGCCAGGATGAACTTATAATGCCCGGATCACAAAAGCTCACCATTTGTGATTGTGAAGGGTATACTTTACGTACGCACGCGAAATACCATTCTGCACCAATGGAATACACTATGAAAGAAATCATTTACTCACGCAACGCCGTTTACGAAACCCTGCGGGCTCACCGCCGCCAGGCCATCCGCCTGTTGATGGCCGAAAATATCCAGGAAAAAGGCAACATCACCGAAATATTGGAACTTGCCCGGCAATATAAGGTACCGGTGGAACGTGTGCCGCGCCAAAGGCTGGATTCGCTTACGCCCCAGCATCAGGGCGTGGTACTCGAAGCCGGGCATTACCCCTATATGGATATTTCCGATATTTTGGATAACGCCAAAGAGAAAAACGAGCCATTGTTTGTTCTGTTGTTGGATAGTTTGCAGGATCCCCAAAACTTTGGAACCCTGCTGCGCACAGCCGAGGCCGTTGGCGTGCACGGCATCATCCTGCCCCTGGCTCACACGGTGGATGTAACCCCGGCGGTTGTGAACGCTTCATCGGGCGCATCCGAACATCTGCTTGTGGCCCAGATGAATCTAGTACAGGCCATCGAAGCCTTCAAACAGGCTGGTGCCTGGGTAGTTGGTCTGGATGAAGGCCCGCGTTCCCAAACTCCCGATAAAGTCAGGCTGGATGGCGGGCTGGCTATTGTGGTTGGGTCGGAAGGCGAAGGTATCCGACAGCTCGTTCGTCAGAACTGTGATTTCCTGCTTCGGCTACCGATGCACGGACAAATTGCATCGCTTAACGCCTCTGTGGCTGGTTCAATCGTGCTGTACCTGGCCTCGCAGGCGCGCAAACCGCTGAATCCTTAACCGCTAAATCATACAAAATACCCTTTTGAGAACCGGGCTTCTAAATAAAACCGGGTTTTCTGCTGCAAAACTTTTTGAATGAAAATGCCCTTTGGGAGAAACAATGCAACTTTTGGATCGGATTAAAAAATCTGCCCGGGTTTTGTTAAAAGGGGAAGCCAAACCTCGCAAGCGGGCAAACATACCATCTATCAGCGCCGAGGAAGTGTCTGAGATACGCCAATTCTTTTCTCGTGAGAAGTTCTTCATTCTTGGGCATGCCCGTTCGGGTACCACGCTGCTGGCCCGCCTGGTCCGGCTGCACCCTGAAATTCACTGCAACTGGCAGGCGCATTTCTTCACCCGTGAACCATTTCTGAAATCATTGGTTGACAGCCCCGAAGCTGCTGAGTGGCTGGGACGCAAATCCAATCGCTGGAACCAGGGCCGCGATTTATCCCCGCTGGTTTTGCGCGCCAGCGCAGATTTCATCCTGGAGCGGGATGCGGCGCGCGCTGGGAAACGTATCGTTGGTGATAAAAGTCCTTCCAGCCTGATCCATGGACAGGCGGTGCGTGATATGGCGGCTGTTTACCCGGATGCTTCCCTCATCTATATCGTGCGGGATGGGCGGGATGTACTCATCTCAGAGCGCTTTCGCAACTTTGTGGAAGACTCAAAGTTCCTGACCGCCGAAGACCGAAAAATTATCGTGGCTCTGCAGGTTGACCAAAAGCCTTTCACAGATGGACGCAGATCCATATTCACAGAAGCTTTTATCCGGCGCGCGGCCGCTGGGTGGGTGGCAAACCTGGAAGAGACCGAGGCTGAAGGGCGCCGGTTATATGGCGGACGCTATTTTGCGATGCGCTATGAAGACTTGCTTGCTACCCCATTTGATGAAATGCAGAAACTCTGGCAGTTCCTGGGTGTAAACGTGGATTCAGCCCTGGAAACTGTGGTACGCGGCGAATTGACCTCCAATCCCGATGAAGAATGGCAGGCGCAGCGTAACGACTCGATCGCTTCTTTCCTCCCTAAAGGCAAGGCCGGCAATTGGCACAACATGTTCACCCAGCAGGATCGCCAGGTGTTCAAGGAAATCGCCGGTGTGATGTTGAGCAAGTGGGGATATGAAAAAGATAATAATTGGTAAAAGGGTGTCACTTTGAAAATATTAATTGCTGGTCTTGGCTCGATTGGCCGCAGGCATTTCCGCAATTTGCTGGCCCTGGGCGAAAAAGATATTATCCTGTATCGTACCAACCGCGCTACTCTGGCTGATGATGAATTGGCCGGATTCCCGGTTGAAACCGATCTGGCCCTGGCGCTGAAGAAGCACCAGCCGCAAGCCGTGGTGGTTGCCAACCCGACAGCCCTGCACATGCAGATTGCCATCCCGGCCGCGCAAGCCGGCTGTGCCATTCTGCTGGAGAAACCAGTGGCTGAAAACCTGGAACAGGTTGCCAGCCTGTCTGAAATCAGCTCCCGGAGCGGCAGTCGCATCCTGGTTGGTTTCCAGTTTCGCTACCACCCAACCCTCAACAAGGCCAGGGAACTGATTCAATCCGGGGAAATCGGCACTGTTTTGTCTGCCCATGCACATTGGGGCGAATATTTACCCAACTGGCACCCCTGGGAAGATTACCGCCAAAGCTACGCCGCTCGTGCCGATCTGGGGGGCGGTGTCATCGTAACGCTGACCCACCCGCTTGATTATCTTCGTCACCTTTTGGGAGAGGTTCAGGCGCTCTGGTCGATAAATGGTCATATTTCCACGCTTGAACTGAGCGGCGTGGAAGACACCGCTGAGATTGGGCTTAAATTCACTTCCGGCGCGATTGGCGGTGTTCACATGAACTATTTCCAGCGTCCGGCGGTACATCGCCTGGAAATTGCCGGTACGGGTGGCACGCTGCGTTGGGATAACGCGGATGGGGTCTTGCAACACTACAAAATGCCCGATGAGTTCGGCCAGATCCGCTCCAATCCTGGCACGCCGGTCATGACGCAATATGCTCCCCCCGAAGGTTTTGAACGCAACCACCTGTTCCTGGCGCAAACGCAGCATTTTTTGGAGGTGGCAGCCGGGCAGGCCGAACCCATTTGTACACTGCAAGATGGTATTCAAGCCCTGGAAATGGCTCTGGCAGCCAAACATTCGCAAGCCAGTGGTCAGGTTGTCACTCTGGCAGAAGTTAAATAGATGCAAAAAGAAAACATGGGCATCCGGGCTGTATTGTGGGATATGGATGGGGTGCTGGTGGATACGGGTGAGTTTCACTACCAGGCCTGGGCGTACACCCTGCGATCGCATGACATCCTCTTTTCGCGTGAACGTTTCCAGCATACTTTTGGTATGAACAATTGGGGCACTCTTATAACCTTGTTTGGGAAAGAGCCAGACCAGGATTTTTATAATAAAGTCAGCCTTGAGAAGGAAGCTCATTTCCGTGAAATCATTCATGGTCAGGTCAGACCTTTGCCCGGGGTGCTCGAAACACTCAGGTTATTAAAATCAAAAGGCGTCCGCCAGGCGATTGCATCTTCCGCCCCACAGGAAAATATTGACGTGCTGGTAGATGCTCTGGCTTTACGTGAATATTTCGATGCGATCGTTTCAGGCTCCCAAATGCCTGGGAAGCCCGCCCCGGATGTTTTTCTTGCGGCTGCCCGCGCTGTAGACATTTCCCCTCAACACTGCCTGGTAATCGAGGACGCTGTTACAGGCGTGGCTGGCGCCAAAAGCGCCGGGATGCTTTGCTTGGCCGTCACCAATACCAACCCGGCCGAAAAATTGCGCCAGGCCGATTACATCCTGGACAGCCTGTTGGAGCTGGAATTGGATTTCCCGGAAAGTATGTTGGAATTACCACCTCAAAACCTGGACCATGATTTGTGCGATTAGTCTTCATGGGGAACCCACAGAGCGCTTTGCGAACCATTCATTATTGTTAACCTGTGAGCCAAAATAAGAATATTATGGAAAGCACCCATAAGTTTGGTATGGAAAGTACTCATAAGTTCATCCGTTCTTACCTGGAGTTATTTATCAAAAACGGAGGCAAATCAACGGGAATCAACGTTTATAACCCTGATATAATACCGACTTGTGCAAAATTCAGATGTTGAATATTGAAATTTTCAAGGAGAAAGTTGAATGTCCAAAGCAAACCTGATTTCACCCTATGGTGGCAAGTTGGTCAATCTGGTTGTTACGGGAGCTGAGCGTGATGGTCTGCTCGCCCGCGCAGCAAAACTACCTTCCATCAAAATTAGCATGCGCAACCTTTGCGACCTGGAACTGCTCGCCACGGGTGGTTTCTCGCCGTTGACTACCTTCATGGGCAAGGCGGATTATGAGCGTGTATTACATGAAATGCGCTTGGCTGATGGCACTCTCTGGCCGTTACCGATCACCCTGACCGCGGACCCGAAAGAACTGCCGACTGTTGGCGAGGATGTTGTTCTCCGCAACAGCAACAATGATGTGATTGCCATTATGACCCTCGATGAGGTTTATCATTGGGATGCTGAACGCGAGGCCGCTCTGGCGTATGGCTCCACCGATTCGAAGCACCCGATGGTTTCTGAAATGGGCCGCTGGGGTAAGGTCTGTATCACCGGGTCGTTGCAGATTGTTAATCTTCCCAAATATTACGATTTCGTTGAGCTGCGGCGCACTCCCGCCGAAGTTCGCGAAATGCTGGAAGACATGGGAAATGATAATGTGGTGGCTTTCCAGACCCGCAATCCGCTGCACCGTATTCACGAGGAACTGACCAAGCGCGCCGCCGCCCAGGTCAAGGGCTCGCTCATCATTCATCCGGTGGTTGGCATGACCAAACCCGGTGATGTGGATCACTACACCCGTGTGCGTATTTACAAAGCACTTGTAGAAAATTATTACGATAAAAACAGCACCACCCTCAGCCTGCTGCCGCTGGCCATGCGCATGGCTGGGCCCAAGGAAGCCGTTTTGCATGCCATCATCCGCCGCAACCACGGCGCGAACCACTTTATCGTGGGACGCGACCATGCTGGTCCCGGGAAAGATTCGACTGGTAAGTTGTTCTATGGCCCTTACGATGCCCAGGAAATGATGAAACAGTACGAGTCTGAGATCGGTGTCAAAATGATCCCATTCGAAGAGCTGCTCTACCTGCCGGATGAAAACCGCTATGTGGAAGCCAAGGATGTACCGCAAGGCGCCAATGTGCTCAACATCTCAGGCACGCAGGTTCGTGATGATTATCTTGCCAAGGGCAAACTGCTGCCTGAATGGTTCACGCGTCCCGAAACTGCTGAAATCCTGCGCGAAATGTACCCCCCGCGTAACAAGCAGGGTTACTGCATCTGGTTCACTGGCCTGAGTGGTTCTGGAAAATCTGCCACTACCCAGGTACTGACTTCCCTGCTGCTTGAGCGTGGCCGTGAAGTAGCCATCCTGGATGGCGATGTGGTTCGTACCCACCTTTCCAAGGGATTGGGTTTCTCAAAGGAAGACCGTGATACCAACATTCTACGCATCGGCTTTGTAGCCGGGGAAATTGTGCACGCTGGCGGTACGGTTATTTGTGCTGCTATCAGCCCCTACCGCGCAACCCGTGAAGAGGCTCGCAAAATGGTTGGCGAAAACTTTGTAGAAGCATACATGGATACCCCTGTTGAAGTTTGCGAACAACGCGATGTCAAGGGTTTGTATGCCAAAGCCCGCCAGGCCATGCTGGATGGCAAACCGATGGGTTTCACCGGCGTGGATGACCCCTACGAACCCCCCGTCAACCCAGAAATCACGCTGCAGGGTTCGGGTGTAACCCCAGAGCAGAACGCCCGTAAGATCATTGCCTATCTTGAAGAGCAGGGATACCTGTTGAAGGCCTGATTCTCAAACTGACCATTGGGCTGGCTTCCCAGTTGGGAGGCCAGCCCAATGGCGAAAATTTAAGCATGCCTGCACGCCTTTCGCGTTTTGTTTTTCCCATACTGCTTGCCATATTCGCTATCAGCGCAATGGCAATTTTGTATATCTCAACACCGGCGGGTGCAGGTCTGGCGAACGACTCGGCGGCCTATATTGCGGGGGCGCGCTCCATTTTGCAAGGCAAGGGTTACAGCGACGTCTGGTTGGACAGCAGCCTGGAAGCCATCACACACTACCCGCCTTTTTTATCACTGTGCCTGGCCGGGCTGGGTTTGTTCGGTGTTGATCCACTGCGCGGCGCGCGCATCCTGAATATCATTTTATTCGGCGCAAATACCATTCTGATAGGTTTGCTCGGCTGGCGTATGACTCGCTCCCGGGCAGCGGGATTATGGCTGGCGGCGCTCTTTATGCTCGACGCCTCTTTGTTAAGAGTGCATCTCTTTGCTATGAGCGAAGCGCCTTATATCACTTTGAGCCTGGCAGCTTTCATTTTATTTGAACTGTATTTTTCCAGACAGCGCCAGACCAGTATGTTGATCCTGGCGGGCGTGGCATCCGGGCTGGCATTTTTAACGCGCTACTCGGCGCTGGCCTTACTGCCAACCTTTATCCTGGCCTTATTCCTTTTCAATAACACACCCACAGGGCACGTGTGGCGGGCACGCCTGACGGCCTCAGGGCTCTTTCTGGCAGGTGCGCTGCCCTGGATGGCGGTCTGGTTTGTGCGCAATATGCTCGCAGCTGGTAACGCCACCAACCGCACCTTTCAATACCACCCCATTACTGCCGATAACATCCAGCCCGGCTTTTTCAATACATCTCAATTCCTGATGCCTGTGGAAGCCTGGCGGCAGGTTCTGGCTAAAGCCGGTTTGTGGGAATGGTTTATTGCCTTCCTGGGTCTGGCTGTCTTGTTCTGGCTGGCTGGCCGCACCTGGCAATTGATTAAGTCCCAACGATCTGCGCCAGCCTCCGGAATATTAACTTTCACCACCGGATTGTATGGTTTTGGTTATCTGTGCGCTGTCTTGTTTTCAATGAGTTTTTTCGATGCCAGCACCAAATTCCAGCCCCGCATTCTGGCGCCAGTGTATGTATGCCTGCTGGTGTTGATGGTCGCTTTTGGGACCTGGCTCTGGCAAAAGAATAATCGCGCCTCCCGGATTTTTGTGATGACCCTGGCTGCTGTTACACTTGGTTTCTCGGCTTATGGCAGCGCCCAGGCCGTGGCAGATTTCAAAACAGCCGGGCAAGGCTACGCTTCATGGAAGTGGCACGACTCGGTCATCATGGCCAGTCTCAAGGCGCTTCCAGCCGGGGTTGCGATTTATACCAACACACCCCCGGCGGTTTACCTGGTGACAGGGCGCGCCAGCCGCGTTTTGCCCACTCCGGTTGACCCGGTTGATAACCATGCCCGCAATGACTATAAACAGAATGTAGCAGAAATGCGCGCTGATCTGCTGAGTGGCAAAGCTGTGCTGGCCTTGTTTGACACTTCCAACCTGGAGGATGCGCTTGGCACGCAAAACATTGATTTTCAGACCACTGGCCTGAAAATCATCCAAAAAACCCAGGGCGATATCCTTTACGGCAAACCATAATTACGCTTCCCTGGCCCACATTCAAAAAATGGTAGGGTGGGTTGTGTGAGATACTTTGAGGAGATTATTCAATGAGAATACAGGAAAAATTTGATCTTACCGGCCGGGTTGGAATTGTTACCGGTGGAGGTGGACTGCTGGGTTTTGAGTTTTGTAAAACGCTGGCCGAAGCTGGCGCATCAGTAGTTGTGGCAGATTTGAGCATGGAACACGCGCAAAGAGCTGCTTCACGTTTAACTGAATTTGGGAATAAGGTAATCCCATTTCAACTTGATATTACAAGCGTCGAATCCGTTCAAAAGTTGATGTCTGAAACCCTGAATCATTTTGGTCGTATTGATATCCTTGTCAATAGCGCTGCTCTCGATCCAAAATTTGACCCTGATGCAGCCGCGAAAGGTATCGCACCGGGCGCTTTTGAAGATTACCCGCTGGAAATGTGGAATGATGCCCTGAACGTCAACCTGACCGGCACCTTTCTGGTCACCCAGGCCTGTGTCAGGCAGATGGTCGCACAAGGTAAAAAGGGCAGTATCATCAATATTTGCTCCACCTATGGTCTGAATGGGCCCGATCAACGTATTTATATAAAAGATGGCCAGCGTGTAGCTTTTAAGCCGGTTTATTACACAACCACAAAAGCGGGGGTGATGGGCTTTACCAAATACCTGGCCGCATACTACGCTGGTACTGAGATTCGCGTAAACGCACTCACGCCCGGTGGTGTTTATAACAATCATGAGGAATACTTCGTAAAGAATTACTCTGCTAAAACCATCCTCGGGCGCATGGCGCATAAGGATGAAATGAATGGCGCATTATTATTCCTGGCCTCGGATGCTTCATCCTACATGACCGGCAATAATGTTGTGGTGGATGGTGGATGGACGGCATGGTAAAGAAACCTGAAGTCCTGGTGATCATCCCCGCGCGGGGCGGTTCCAAGGGCATACCAGGCAAGAATATCCGCAATTTTTCCAGTTATCCACTGGTTGCCTGGAGCATCGCGGCTGCGAAGCAATCTGCATCTGTCACGCGTGTAATTGTCAGCACCGATGATGAAAAAATCGCCGCGGTGGCGCGCGAGTACGGCGCAGAGACACCGTTTTTGCGCCCGGTCGAGTTTGCCCAGGATCTCTCCACTGATCTGCCACTTTTCGAACATGCCTTGCAGTGGTTGGCCGAGCATGAAAATTACCACCCGGATGTAGTTGTACAATTAAGACCCACTTCTCCTATTCGCCCTAAAAATATTGTGGATGATGCGGTGCGTATTCTGTTCCAACACCCCGATGCTGGATCGGTGCGCGGTGTGGTGCCAGCCGGGCAAAATCCGCACAAAATGTGGCGGCTGCCTTCTGGCGACCAGGGCCCCATGAAAAACTTATTGGATGTAGAAGGCGTTGATGAACCTTACAATGCGCCGCGTCAGATTTTACCCAGTGTCTTCTGGCAGACCGGTCATATCGACGCTATTCGACCTTCCGTAATTTTAGGCGGTTCAATGAGTGGCAAAACCATTTATCCATTGATGATCGACGCAAAATTTACGGTTGATCTCGATAACTTGAATGACTGGATGCGCGCAGAATGGTTGGTGGCTTTTGGCGGGCTGGACATGATCTGGCCCGGGCGAGCCAAACGGCCGCTGCCGCATGACATACGCCTGCTGGTGCTGGATTTTGACGGCGTCATCACAGACAATCGCGTTTGGGTTAATGAAACCGGCCAGGAGATGGTGGCAGCCAACCGTGGTGATAGCTTGATCATGAGAAAATTGAAGCAGTCTGGCACGGATGTTGTGATCCTGTCATCGGAAGTGAACCCGGTTGTGGCAATGCGCGCGCGCAAGATGAAGGTGGAAGCGATCCACGGTGTTGGATTGGAAGATAAACGCGCGGTGCTGGAAAACCTGCTCAAAGAGCGTGAAATTGACCCGGTTCATGTGGCTTACATGGGCAATGACATCAATGACCTGCCGTGTTTCGACCTGGTTGGTTGGAGTGTGGCAGTGGCGGATGCTCAGCCTGAAGTGATCCGCGCTGCCGATTTCGTGACAACGAAAACTGGCGGACATGGCGCTGTCCGCGAAATCTGCGATTTAATCCTGGCAAACAAGGCAGCGCGGTAAAACTGAGCAGCGGTGAGTGCTGAAATCGCGGCTTGAAATATATGGAGAAAAAATGAGACGAGAAATTAGACTTGGCGAACGGCTGATTGGCGATGGACAGCCAGCTTATATTATTGCTGAAATCGGGATTAACCATAATGGAGAGCTGGATATTGCCAGGAAAATGATCGAAGCAGCCGTGCATGCTGGCGCGGATGCGGTTAAGTTCCAAAAGCGCACCCCAGAAGTCTGCACGCCGCTTGAACAGCAGAAACAAATGCGCGAAACACCCTGGGGGTATATTACTTATCTGGATTACAGATATAAGGTGGAATTTGGCCTTGAAGAGTACCAGGAAATCGATAAACTCTGCAAAAAGCTGGGGATCGACTGGATGGTATCCGTTTGGGATGAGCCGTCAGTGGATTTCATGGAACAATTTGAAACCCCGGCTTATAAGGTTCCATCTGCTTCATTGACGGATCGGGCCTTGCTGAAATATACCCGTAAAACTGGTAAGCCATTGATTATCTCAACCGGCATGTCCACCATGGATGAAATCACGCGTGGTGTGGATGCGGTTGGGCTGGACAACCTGATCATTATGCACTGTACCAGCGCCTATCCTTGCGAACCGGAAGAACTCAATTTGCGTATGATTGAAACGCTGCGGAGCCAGTTCCCCAACAATCCGATCGGCTATTCCGGCCATGAAGTCGGTCTGGTGCCGTCGGCGGTGGCAGTGGCCCTGGGAGCCTGTGTGGTGGAGCGTCATTTCACCCTGGATCGTGCCATGTGGGGTGGCGACCAGGCTGCTTCGGTTGAACCGGGCGGTTTTGAAAAACTGGTCAAATACATCCGTGTGACAGAGGCTGGCCTGGGCGATGGCGTCAAGAAAGTCTATGCCAGCGAAATGAATTCACTCAAAAAGCTGCGCCGGGTGAAGGATACCGAGTAAACCTTCGATATTTTTTTTGATCAGAGATGGCACCTAAAGATCAACTTCGCCGCCTGCTTCGCAGCCCGGGTAAATATGCCCGGGCTGCTTGGCGTTGGAAGCGGCTGACCTTTAACGATGCGCCGCCCATTTTTGCGAATGCCAAACCTAAGAGCGGTTCGCATCTGTTGCTGCAGATCATGCACGGCCTTTGCCATATTGCGCCGTATGCTTTTGTGGCTGAGGATCCGGTGCGCACGATCAATGCCAGTGGAGGCCGCCGCCAGGGGAAAGCTGTGCTGAACGCATTGAAGACCATACGACCGGGCGTAATTGGCTGGGGTTATGTGGATGCCGCTCCTGAAAATGTAGCTTTCCTGTGCAAACCTGAGCGGGTCAACTATTTTATTTATCGTGACCCACGGGATATGCTGGTTTCGCACGTTTTTTTTGCAACTGATATGCACGAGCATCATGGTATGCACGCTTATTACCAGAGCTTGCCTGATTTTGACACGCGTCTGAAGGTTGCCATCACAGGTATCGAACAGGATAACCTGTTTATGGTGAATGTGCGCCAGCGTTATCAGGGCGTCTTTGATTGGTTGGAACAGCCCGCCACCATGTGCATCCGGTTTGAAGATTTGATCAATCGCCGCGATCAAACTCTAAATTTGATGCTCGATCAGGTGGAAAAGACAGGCTATAAAATCCCGACCCCGCGTGATCGTTCCCTTGAAATCTTAACGGAAGCCATCCAACCCAAAAAATCACATACCTTCCGTTCGGGAAAAACCGGCGGGTGGAAAGATCACTTCAACCTCGAGAATAAGCAACTGTTCAAAGATGTTGCCGGAGATTTACTGGTCAGGTTGGGATACGAACATAATAATGACTGGTAAGAAAAACAGGCAACCTTTTGGGGTTGCCTGTTTTTCTTTTATCTGAAAGATGCTCAACCGAAAATATTATGGCTTATTGAAGTGCAGTGATCAGGTTTTCAAGTTGAGGGATGCGCTTTACACCAATCACGAGAGAGATGATCCCGGGCTGATCCAACAATCCTTTTAATGCGTGTTGGAGGAGGGTGCGGCCCAGTTTGGTCGCATCCGTTTGAATTTTCTCCAACCTGTCAAACATTTCATCATTGAGGGGCATTGTCCACTCTGGTTTTTCAACCTGTCGTGAATCACCCGGCGCGGCCTGACCGCGCTGGTATTTGTTGGTGAGCAAACCACCCTGCAGCACCTGGTAGGGTAACACCGCAATCTGCTCTCGCTGGCACAAAGGCAATATTTCGGCTTCAATGTCACGTTTAAGCAGGCTGTAGGCTGGTTGTAGCGCTACCGGTCGACGCCAGCCGTTTTCATCACAAATTTTCAACAGGTTTGTGATTTGCTCGGCAGAGAAATTGGAAATTGCCCAATGTCGGGCTTTGCCTGCATCAATGATCTCATTAAAAGCCTGGATGGATTCGGCCAACGGTGTGGCAGGGTCAGGTTTATGCATATAGTACAAATCAACATAATCGCATTGCAGACGAAAAAGCGAACGGTCAATCTCGCGCAGCACATGCGTGCGGCTTAATCCCTGGTCGCCATCTCCAGGGCCTATTTTCATGCCCACTTTTGTGGCCAGGACAACCTGTTCACGTTTCCCCTTCAGGGCCTTGCCTAAAATCTCTTCTGAGACCCCGCCAGGGGAACCAAGGTATCTTGAGTACCCCTCGTACATGTTGGCAGTATCCAGAAAATTTACCCCATGATCCAGGGCCCAGTGCGTAAGTTGAATGGCATCTGTCTCAGCCACCGGCGTGCCAAAAGTCATCGTCCCCAAACACAAGGGCGAGACTTTTAAGTCTGTTTTGGGAAGGGTTTGTAAATTCATGCCTGTTACCCTTTCAAGGTAGCAATACCAGCTTTAACAGAATCAACCAGGTAATCCATGGTTTCATCGGGTATACCAATCCACCACGGGAAACTGAAGGAGTTATCCCACCAGTCATCCAACACCGGACAATTCTGGTCAGAGGCTCCCAATTTCTGGAAAAGCGGGTAGCGGAAAAGCGGGTGATATTGAACAATGGCGCGGATCCCGCCTTCAGAGGTTAAGAAGTCAAGCAGGTCATTGCGATTTTTTCCAAAGGCAGACCCATCAAAGTGGAGAACAAACTGGTGGTAAACATGGCGGTAGCCATCTGGCACTTTTGCAAGTGTTATTTCAGGAATACCGGCCAGTGCGGTGCGCAGTTTGGCGGCTTGTGAGATTAAGATATCGTTGTTTTGATCGAGAGTTTTCAGCAACTCACTTCCAAGCGCGCATTGGGCTTCTCCAATAGAGAAGTTGTTTGGCCAGACGTTTTCAAGATCAATGTCCACGTTGGACATGGCCGGAACCCAATATCTTTCACGCTCGCCTGAAAATGGTCGAATACCATTGTGACGCAGACCCGGGGTGATGGCTGCATCTGCATCCGATTTGACCGTCAACATGCCGCCTTCGCCGAGTGTGGTGATATTCTTTGCACCATGAAAGCTAAAACAACCGAAATCCCCAAAACTTCCAACTTTTTGTCCATGAATGGCAGCTCCGGGTGCCTGTGCGCAGTCTTCCACAACCCGCAGGTTATGCTTTTGGGCTATTTTCATGACAGCCGGCATATCGACCGGCATGCCCAGGAGATGCACCACCAGTAATACTTTGGTGTGTGGGGTGATCTTCCTTTCAATATCTTCCGGATCGATCACCCATGTCTTTGAATCAATATCAGCCCAAACAAGTTTCGCGCCAGTCATACCGAATGGCAGCGCAGAGGCACAGAATGTATAGCCTGGCGCGATCACTTCGTCACCCGGGCCGATACGGCACATGATGGCGGCAAGACGCAGCGCGTTGGTGGCATTATCGACTGCAAAAGCAAAATTCGCGCCGGTATATGCTTTGAAATCAGCTTCAAATTGGCGCATATACGTTCCCTGTGTTTGAACTTCTGCGTTACGCATGACATTTACCACAGCGTTGATCTCTGCCTCGCTGTAAGATCGCATGCGCGCTGGAAAATTCACTCGATATCCGGCCACTGAACCGCGACCTGATGCATCACCAACCTTGGTTGTAATAGATTTATTTGACATTTTACGGTTCCTTTTGATTTGTTGGAATAATAAAAATTATTTTTCTGATATGACAGCGGCAGCCTGGCATAGTTCAATTGCGAGCTGCGCATTTTCAAATACCCAATCTGGGGCCTTATCGTCATGGGCCAACAGAATGTTCTTACATATTCCGCGCTTCTGAAGCGCATAACCTAGCAGATGAAACAGGGTGGATGATTCCGGCCGCCGTTCAATGCTTTCTTTTACCATTCGAATTACCTGATTGATCACATCCTGGATTAAGTTGGCCTTTTGCTCATCTCTGGCCCGAACAGCCCGATATAACCCAACAAATGGGATCGGGTTGATATGCATCAGGCTGACAATAAAACCAGAGGCACCCATAGCCAGAGAGCTGGCAATCAAGTTCTCCTTGCCTTGCATAAGATAAAAATCCGGGAATGATTGCAGGGTTTCCACAAGATATTTAAAACGATCCATATCCGCGCTGGAATCCTTAAAGCCAATGATGTTGCCATGCCGGGCCAGGCGCAGCACCATGGCATTGGAAAGCTTTACATTGGTGAATTCAGGGATATCGTACACAATCACCGGCAATGGGCTGGCATCTGCAAATTTCGAATAAATTGTTTCAATTTCAATCTGGTTATAGTGAAAATAGGTTGGAACGGTCGCAACTGCGATCTGGGCGCCAGAATCTGCCATCGCGCTTGCATTTTCGAGCATGCCTGGCAGCCCGGAGGATGTGCAACCTGCAAACAAAGGCACCCTGCCATTGATTTGATCGGCGGCTGCGCGGCAAAGCCGTGCACGTTCGTTGAGACTGAACCATGGGCCACGACCGGTTGTACCCGAGACGAAGATACCTTTACAACCAACATCCAACATTTCATTACAGACAGATCGGAAGCCCTCCAAATCCAGATTGCCATCCAGGGTACAGGGCGTCACGATGGGAACTACAGGACCTAAATCTTTCATTATTTTTCCTCTGGTAACAGTCTTGTAAAATTAAACATGCTAATTTGGATGCGAGTGGGTAACAGCATCCCTAGAATCCAGGGGTAATCTTTGTCCGGGTCATTGGTGTAATAGCTGATGAAAGCTTTTTCATCCTGCACAACAACACCGGCATAGGAGGTATCCCCTGAACTGGGCAAGTCTGACAGAAAAGTCAGCCCCGAACCGTTTTTACCAACCTGAAACAAAGCGGTCCGTTTTTGCGAAAAAACCGATCCCTGTTTTTTTTTGTCAATCATTTTCCGGAATCGATCACGGATGCCTGATCTTGCTCCCGGGCAGGGCTGCCGTCTTCCAACTGCGTAAATCTGATCATGAGCGCTGAACAGGATTGGGCCATCCAGTCGAGTCGCAGAACTCCTGGCGGTCTCGATCCAGGTGGTGTATGGTGGTGAGGCGGTTGAGATCAGCGTAACAGCATGATCGCTTCCAAAAATACTGCTGCCTTCTTCAAGCCGGGTAACCGCCAGCATGTCTGCGCCTTTTGAAAAAAGAAGCGCCGTTTCATCTGCCCGTTCAACTTTTCCCTTGAATATCGCGCTGTGGATCACCCAGTTCAGACCATCGGTTGAGCGCAAAAGTACGGCTGAACCTTCATCTGTGCGGTGCGCGGGTGCAAACCATGTACTTCCGTTTACTGTTGCCGGTCTTCCCAACAACCAGCCGTCGGGCATAACATCTTCGAAGGGCGTCCAATCCAGACCGTTTTGGCTGTGAGTGACAATCGTCTTGTAAGGTTCAGGGTCAAAACTCTGGTTGAGCAGGGCATATAGAAATAGCTGATCATGAACAATCCCAAATTTGGGATCGCGGATGTCCTGCCCGGCGCCGTCAAATTTCCGGACTTCCTGCCAGTGGTGTGCATCGCTTGATCGGGAAAGTACCAACCGGCTTTTATTACTCGCAAAATGGGATGGCGAGGAAACATATACCAGCCAATACTGCTCGTGCCAGAAAAGTAAATCTGTAAAAGCATTGTGTTGCCCATCATCAGCCACTGTCCAGGTTTCCATCTGCATGCCTGATCCAGCGTTTTCCGGTTCAATAAGTGGTTGGTACTTTGCCTGGAATAGCCAGCTGACCACCAGTAACCCTGGCAGCAGGACAGCCAATCCAAGAATGACACCTATGACTTTTAAATACCAGGCAGATGCCAGCAGCCCGAAAGCCGAAAGCCCCAATCCCGCGAAGATCGCAAAGCCCAGGCTGAAGCCGAACCGGATACGCATCCTAGCTCGCCTTACCCGCTTGCCGTTCCGCCAGTTCAGCCCGTACCCGGTCAAAATTTTTGCGACTCAGTGGATAATATTTTGCAAGAATAATTCCTGTCAACAGGAATACAGCCGGTATGGGGCCGATCAGCGCCTGAATCCCAAGTATTGTGTTGGATGGCTGGACAGGCGCGTTGGCAACATAGCCTGTCCATTCCAGCATTAAGAGCACAAGAGGAAGCGCTAAAGAGGAACCGATCTTTCGCAAAGTTTGAACCAGACTGTAGAACATGCCTTCATGGCGCTGCCCGGTCATTAATTCATCCCATTCGACCGTATCGGGAATCATGGCCCATGTCAGCACTTGCACAGCACCCAGACCAAAACCAATCAGGCAACTGAATACCAGTACAAGCGTCAGCCCCCATTCGGGTTGCATAAATCCCATGCCTATGATTGAAACGGACAGAAATAGCATTCCGATGATGATCGCTTTCTGTTTGTCCAAGCGGCCCGCGAGCCAGTTCCAGAAGGGTAGTGAGACCAGGGCGGCAATAAATAACAATCCAAAAACAAGGTCGTAATTTTGTTCAAGGTGCATATGATACTTAAGAAAATACATCAAGGTTGCCTGAGTAATATCAAGGGCAATCCAACCAAACAGGAATATGCCTGTGGCATACAGAAATGGTTTATTTTTGATGGCGGCCTGGATGGATTCTTTAATGCCAGGTTGTTTTTGATCCTGATATTCCGTTCGTTCGCGTGTGCCCAGGAAAACAGACAACATGGGCAGAACGCTGAGGATCGCCACTCCCGCCCCGACAGCCATAATTCGTCCGGAGCTGGCCGGATTCATGGTGCCAATGATGGCCAAAGGAACAACAAAAGCTATCATTGCGCCCAGGGTTGAAAAGACCATCCTATACGTAGTCAGGCTTGTACGCTCATCGTAATCCGAGGTCAATTCAGGCGTCAGAGAAAAATATGGCATGTAAAGAACGGTTGCCATGGTGTCATAGAGCACGAAGGCAATGGCATAAAAGATTGCGAGGCTCATTTGAGATGTGAATGGCGGAATCCACCACAGCAGCATGTACACCAGGGCAAATGGCAGCATCCCAAATAAGATAAAAGGCCGTCTTCGCCCCCAGCGACTGCGGGTTCTATCCGAAAGATATCCAATGATTGGGTCATTGATGTAATCAAAAGTACGCCCAATGAATATCACTATCGCTGCGAGACCGGGGCGAAGCCCAACCACATCCGTCAGAAATATAGCGAACAGTAGACCCACAACAGTGTCAGCAAGATTGATGCCCCCGTCGCCAACACCATACATCAGCTTGGTTCGCAGCGATAAACCTTCTTTTTGTGTGGTCATGATGCGGAGCTTCCTTATTCCTTCACAGCGCCAAAGGTAATACCCTTAATAAAATACTGCTGGAAAGCGACGAACAATACAATCATAAAAAACGCCCCAAAAGATCCACCGGCCATTGTCAACCCGATATCGGTTAACATTTTGCCGATCGCCGGCGTGCGTGAAATAATCGAAATGCCAACCGGCAAGGTGTACTGGGATTTATCCGTGGCAATTACAAAATGCCACATGAAATAATTCCAGGCCTGGTTAAAGGTGAAAATCGCGAGCGCGGCCAGTGCGGGTTTCAATAGAGGTAGCACGATCTGTGTAAATACACCCCATTCGGAAGCGCCATCGATGCGCGCGGCATCCAATAATTCATCCGGTATGGTGCTGCAAAATTGTTTGATAAGGAATATTCCAAAAGGCGAAGAAATCATCGGCATGGCCATGGCAAAATAAGTGCCGAGTGTTGTGGATGTCATGTGCAGGCCATGCACCAACAAAAAGAGTGGGATAAGAATTACCTGATTTGGCAGGAACATCGTTGATAGCAAAATAATGAAGAGCGCATTTGAGCCAGGAAACTTTTTCTTACCAAAACCATAACCAGTTAATGAACTGATGGCCAGTACCAGCACAACCGTCAGAAGGGAGACGGCCATGCTGTTGAGTACCCAGCGCCAAACTGGCCAGGGACCAGTGAAAAGCCGGGTCCAGTTTTCGAGGGTTGGGTTTGTTGGAAAGATTTCAGGCGGCAAGGCCATTGTTACAGATTGCAGCTTAAACGAGCCTGTAAACATCCAGTAAAGCGGTAAGAGAAAGGTAATCGCCAGGAGGGTTAATAATACGTAACTCAGAAGGCGGGTTGTTTTTTCTACAGCCAGGCGGTATATATCCTGTTCCATCGGCTCGCTTGACATTGGTATGATTTACTCCTGATCAGCAATAAAAAAATTCAGCCAAAATAAATCCGGAAATAGAATGGTTATTAATTGCCACGGCAATGATTAAATATCCGATTTGTTCCAAAACTTTAATTGAACTAATGTGAAAGCCATAATGATAAGCATCAAAACAACGCCAATGGCGGAAGCTTTTCCATAATTTGAATTCTCAAAAGCAGTCTGATAAATCAAAAAGACCAGGGATGTGCTTGAATTAAACGGTCCACCCCGGGTTACCATATAGATAACCTCCCAAAGCTGAAATACCTGGATGGTCTGGGTGGCTACTACAAAAAGAATGACGGGCCGCAAGAGGGGAAGCCGAATATAAATCGCTTTTTGCAGATCGTTGGCGCCATCAACGGTTGCCGCATCCAAAACATCCTGGGAAATTCCTGCCAGACCGGCCAAAAAAAGAATGATCGGTTGGCCAATAGTGAAGGTCAGGACAACTGCACAGACTGCCTGAAAACTATGCGGCGAAGTAGCCAGCCATAAGACTGGTTCAATCCCGAACAACCCGAGCACATAGTTAAGCAAACCGTAGGTCGGATTGAAGATCCATAAATAGACAACTGATAAAACAACCCCGCCAGCTACACCAGGCAGATAGAAAGCCCCCCGGAAGAACCCTTGCATTCTGGGCCCGAGGGGATCAACCAATAAAGCCACCATGAGAGAAATAAGAACAGTTGACGGTACGATGACAAGTGTGTAATTAATTGTGTTTTGAAGCGCCTGTATAAAAACCAGGTCTTGACCCAGTTGGATGTATTGGGCAAAACCCACGAACTGGCGTGCATCCAGGTTGAATGAAGCTTTATAAAAAGAAAGGCTGATTGCAAAAAGGATAGGAATCAGCATAAAAGCAATAAAAGCAATATATCCAGGGGCAATAAAGAGATAGCCCGACCAACCTTTTCGGAATTCTTTGGCGAAAACTTTAAATCTTGATGTCACCAATTGGAAACTCCTATCTTTACTTGTAAAGTTGAGCCCGGGTTGCCAGTGGGAACCCCTCCCAGGAATTGCCGGTGCCGGAATTCCGCCAAACAACCCGGGCTCAATGATCGGACTACCGCAAATTTTGCAATTTACGGTAAAACCGATTTATTACTGGCAGCTTGCCACAATTCCGTTGGCGCGTGTCACAAAAGCATCCAAAACTGACTGGATGTTGGCCTTATCTTGCCAGAACGCCTGGCGGGCATCAGCCCAGGCAGTGCGGACATCGGTGTAATTGCAGGGTACGCCATTTACAAAATATGGATCATAAGAACCAAATTTTCGGGCAGCAGCCAGAGGTTCGGCAACCGACGGGTCGGTGCTCTGGAATTTCGCATCGGTGCGGACCGGTACCTTGCCCCAGCCAATCGCGATCTGTGTGGCATTATCAGGCTGTTGCATGAACTGAACCAGATCCAGGATGGCTTTCAACTTGGCAGGGTCAGTCTGTTTGAATACACCCCACACATCCGGGTTGGCCATGCCGACCGGGGTAACAGGAGCACCAGGTTTGTTGGGGAATTGAACGAAGATGTAATCCCGCGCAGCAGCAGTCTTGGCGGCAACGCCCTTCTTGGTGATGCTGTCATACCAGTTGCCCTGACCGAGAATGGCAACTTGCTGGTCGAGCCAGTAAGGATCAGTCGTGTCATCGATCAAGCCAGCGGCTCCGGGAACCATCAGGCCCTTATCATAAATACCGTGCAGGAATGTAAAAGCTTCCACACAGGCGGGGCTGTTAACGGTGTATTTGGTGGTGGCCGCATCAAAGAATTTGCAATCCGGGAAACCAGCCAGCCATGCGTTCGTAGCCGAATCCATCGAGGTGCTGCCCGCAAAGAAAGCGGTGCAGTAGACCTTATGGGCAGGATCATTGATGGCCTGGCAGGCCTTCATGAATTCTTCGGTGGTCCAGGTGTAATCCGGTCCCTTTGGCAACAAATCGGACTTTCCAGCTTTGTCAAACAGGGATTTGTTGACAATCATGTTCCAGTAACCGCCATCGGCCGGGATACTCCACAGCATGTTGCCGCTCTTAGCGCCAGCCAGAACAGCCGGATCATAAGCAGCAAGATCTGCGGGGGTCAGCGCCGGGGTTAAATCTTCCAGCAGTTTGGCATCCTGGTATTTCTTAACGCGGAACTTGGTGTCGAAATAAATATCTGGTGGCGTACCAGCGGCTACCGCCGTGTCGACAACCAGGGTGCTGCCACTGGCGTCATAGCCCTTTAGTGCGAAGTTAACCGTGACGCCTGGGTGCGCCTTTTGATAAGCATCAAATATTTTGGCGTACCAATCCGTCCAAAGGGTGCCGTCAGCCATGGCTGAGCCTTCACTCCCAAAAGCCCAATAAGTGATGGCAATTGGTGCCGCAGTCGGAGCAACAGTTGGCGCAACAGTCGGGACAGCGGTGGGAACTGCCGTTGGAGCAGGAGCTGCCGTTGGTGCCGCCGCGGCTTGTGTAGGAGCCGGGGCTGGGGTTGCCTGAGGTGCACAGGCAGATAAAAGCGTGCTAAAGATGGTGAGCACAGTCAACAAAAAAACCAGTTTTTTCATTATCTTCTCCTTTGTGAAATTCAACGAAAGACAGAAAACCCGGACAGCTATTCCGTTTATATATTATTTTGATCGATAATCATTCCTCCTTTGGCAGGTTTCACTGCAGAATTGACAAGTTGTTAGAACTAGATTAAAATCTGCAAAGAATTGTCTGATATCAGACATCTTACAGGTAAATCTATTGTAAAGAAAAGTTTTCGTGTTGTCAACAGGCATTTTGGGAATTGGTATTTTTAAAACCCGCTCTTTTACAATATTCATCAATTACATATTTGTGATGAAGCCTGGGCAAGACCCAAGGTGGATCAATCTCAGCGCCAGTTCATGCAGACCGTTGCAGGCAATGAAAGTTTTTGGTAACTGCTCACCATGTTCCGTCATACTGAACGATTTGCTAACATCGTCCCGATGCCCTTGCGGGAGCAAATCGTGGGTACTTTCCATTCGGAAAAAATGTGGGTAAATGAACTAAATTTCGACGGTTCGCAAAGCGCCCGCAAGTAGTGATTTCGCGCAGCG
>CAIWAX010000046.1 GCA_903910795.1 uncultured Anaerolineae bacterium | reverse complement strand
TTATGGGTACTTTCCATGGATCTACCTCCCTTCGGATGGTTGCCTTTCAGATAGATGCTGAATGATACGTGTGCCTGCGCCTGGACGGCTTTCAATGGCAAGCCGTCCAGCCAGTTGCCGGGCGCGCTCCTGCATGTTTTCCAGACCCATGCCGCTCCTGACCTGAGCAATGTCAAACCCCTGCCCGTTATCACTGATTTCAGCGGTAAACTGCCCCTGATCCTGCGACAGCCGGATCGAGACCTGATCCGCGCCGGAATGGCGCAAAACATTATTCAACGCTTCCAGTACGATGTAGAATATTTCGCGCGCCTGTGAAGAGTCAATATCCAGCGAAGCGGGTGCAGCGAAATCGGTGCGCAAATCGGATTGCGCGCCAATATAACTTAATCTTTCGGCGATAGCTTTGAGCAGGTCAAAGCCTGTGTCGGCCGGGGATTCAATTTGAAGTTCGCCGATCAGCACGCGCAATTCGTCGGAGGCTTTGCGGGCGGCGCTTGAGATATGCTGGATGATTGAACCCAGTTGTTCATATTTGGCTAATTCGAGCCGCTGGTTGGCAGAACCGGCCAGCAGCACCAGGCTGTTTAAATATTGGCTGATAGAATCATGCAGCGTGCGGGCAATTTTTTGGCGTTCCATCCAGGATACCTGGCGCTTAATCTCCACTTCCTTTAATATCTCAACATCTATCCGGTCAGTGGCATCGCGTAAAATGACCAAGGTACCGCCCTCAGCGCCCCCGCGCACCTGCAGCGGAGTGATGGTAACTTGCATCGGGCAATCCCCTATGGAAACAACGGAGCCAGGTTCTTCATTGCTCTCCATATTTGAAAGTATTCCAGCAAGTTCAACCGTTGAGTCCATCAATGGTTTCCCTACGGAAGTGCGCTGAAAGATATTTAAATATTTTTCTGCGGCCGGGTTTATATCGATTAAGATACCCGCCAGGTTGAGCACCAGGATGCCATCCTGCATTTGCTCAAACAATAAATTTCGCGCAATCGGGCGGATGTCTGCCAGCCGAAAGCGCATCGCGCCCCATAAAATCAGCACGGCGGCTGGAAAATAGCAGAAGAGATTGGGGTTGAGCACAGATAACAGGCGGGCGCCGCCAAGATACAGGATGTGTGTACCGGCTATCAGTACCAGAGCGCCAGCCACAATCAGAGATTGCCGGTGGTTAAGTAAAGACCCGCGGCTGATATTTCTCAAAACAAGATAGGTCAGCCACAACAGGATGAGGCTGTTATAGATATTTAATACCCAGTACAGCGGCCCAACAGTTTTGTCAATCATGGGAATGGGGCCATTCGTGGTCAGCCAGAGCTGGTTATAGACCAGGCGCGTCATGGGATAGGTAGCCATGAAAAACAGCGAAATGCCCGGAACCAGGCATAAAGCCAGGAAACGCCATGATTTTAGCTGGATGGGAGTCTGGGTAAAATAAAACACGAATAACGCGGTGGCAAAAACAAAAAAGTTCAGTGCAAAATAGCGCACAACCACCCAAAAAAATTTTTCTGGCAAACCCGCGGAGAGAATTTCCATGCCATACGCCAGGCTGGCGGTGGAGGAACTGAGGATGACGATGCTCAGTTGTGTGCCCAGAGCCGTCTTAAAATCACGCAACATGGTAGAGGCGATCACCACGCCGGAAATGGTAAAAAGGAAGAGAACGGCAGATACGATCCAGAGCATGGGCTGGTTTATTCCAAAATTGTACACGGGTGATAAGGAAAAACTTGCGCCTTCACAAATTTAAGATAGCGTTTGCCAGCAAAAACCATACTGAACTTACATTTGCCCCACGATTTGCTAAGCAAATCGTGGGTACT
>CAIWAX010000045.1 GCA_903910795.1 uncultured Anaerolineae bacterium | reverse complement strand
GCGGTGCGTCTTAATGCCCTTCCGGGCATTTTGTTTTTTTGACGGACTTCCAATATCGAGCAGTCGAGCGATGGTATTCTGAGTCTTAATGCCCTTCCGGGCATTTTGTTTTTTTGACCCAACTTGAGCGGTGCCAACTTGAGCAATGCCAACCGTCTTAATGCCCTTCCGGGCATTTTGTTTTTTTGACCATTACCACATGACCCGCAGCCAACTTATCCAGTACGCGTCTTAATGCCCTTCCGGGCATTTTGTTTTTTTGACGGAGCCATCTCAATCAGCCAATCCAGCGAGATAATGTCTTAATGCCCTTCCGGGCATTTTGTTTTTTTGACGGACAGGCCCGTATACTCAGCAGGAGATTGACAATTCGTCTTAATGCCCTTCCGGGCATTTTGTTTTTTTGACCCTGGATTTTTCTCCATTTTTTGCCCCACTTTGGCCCCCAAATCGGGCCGCGGAGGCGTCATTTTGATAAAAAATGCGCCCAAAATGAGCGTTTCGTCCCATTTCCATGCTGTTTTCTCCTTCCGAATGATTTTCCGCGTACCCCCCCTCCCAATCAGGCCAAAAATGACCCTGGCGGGAGGGGGGGTACGCGGCGAAACGATCACCAAAATACACCCCCCCATTTTATCACCACAAGCCCAATTCTTGTAAACTGCAGGGCTTTCTTAAAGTCACCACTGTAAATACAGTATGCGCAGATGACGCCGATTCCCGCAGGAACAAGGATTGCCACGCCGCCGAAGAACAGGAGCGGCAGCTGCCAATGACAAATTTGGCGTATTGCTGAGCAGTTACCAAAATTTTAAGATTCAGCATTTAAAATCTGCGCAATTTGCTTCAGCAAATCGTCTGCGCAAATCTGCGGATAACGCAGTGTATGCTGTGCATTTTACAGCGATGACTTTATGAAGCCCCTGATCAGGCGAACGCCAGCCTTTGCGAAAAATTGCCGGTCGTGCTACACTCAATATATGCAGCCTACCCCAACTTCCACATTGAATGGTCTTTCCGAACAGGAAGCCCGCGCCCGGCGCGCGCAGGGCCTGGGCAACAATGTCACCTTCCCCTCCAGCCGCTCCTACCTGCTGATCCTGCGCGAAAACGTCTTCACCTTTATCAATATCGTCATCTTTGGCCTGGGGGTCTTCCTGGTGCTGCTGGGCCACACCACCGACGCCCTGGTCTCGGTCGGCGTCATCTTCATCAACATCTTCGTCAGCGTCTTCCAGGAAATCCGCGCCAAACAGACCCTGGATCAGATCGCGCTGATCACGCGCCCCTCTGTGACGGTGGTGCGGGACGGCGCGCGCCGCAAGCTGGATCGCGCTGAGATCGTGGTCGGGGACATCCTGGTGCTGGAGACCGGCGACCAGATCGTGGCGGATGGCAGCCTGCTGGGCGGGCAGTCCATCCAGGTGGATGAAGGCATGTTGAGCGGCGAATCCGACCCGATCACCCGCCAGCCGGGCGAGATGCTGTATTCGGGCAGTTTCTGCGTCAGCGGCAGCGGCTATTACCGGGCCGAGCAGGTCGGCGCCCAGAGCCTGTCCAACAAACTGGCCGCCAGCGCGCGCGCCTTCCGGCGCATTCAGACCCCCATCCAGAAACAGGTCAACCTGATCGTACGCGTGCTGCTGCTGGTGGCGCTCTATCTGGAGGTGCTGCTGCTGGTCAACAGCGTCGTCGAAAAAATCCCGCTGGTGGAAGGCGTGCGTATGGCGATCGTGGTGGTGGGACTGGTGCCCAATGGCTTGTTCCTGGCCATCGCCACCACCTACGCCATCAGCGCGGTGCGTATCGCGCGCAAAGGCGCGCTGGTGCAGCAGTCCAACGCCATCGAATCGCTCAGCCATGTGGATGTACTGTGCCTGGATAAAACCGGCACACTGACCACCAACCAGTTGAAACTTCACAGCCTGCTGCCGGTGGGCATCTCCGAGGCGCAACTGCGCGACGCGCTGGGGGCATTCGCGGCCAGCTTTCTGACCGGCAACCGCACGGCGGCGGCCATCGCCGAAGCCTGCCCCGGCGCGTCCCGCCCGGCGCGTGATTCGGTGCCGTTTTCCTCCAGTTACCGCTGGAGCGGGATGCTGTTTGAAGACGGCGCCTATGTGCTGGGCGCGCCCGAGACGCTCTTGCCGGGGCTGTCCGCCATGCACGAACTGGCGGCCCAGATTGAAGCCTGGAACCACCAGGGCCTGCGAGTGCTGGCCTTTTCTCACAGCGCGCAAGCCGCCGCCCTGCGCGACCAACAAGATGCGCCGCAGCTTCCGCCCGGTTTGCAGCCCATCGGGCTGATCGCGATTGCCGATGAACTGCGCCCCGAAGCCCGCGCCACCATTGACGAGTTCCGCAAGGCGGGCGTTGAGCTGAAGATCATCTCGGGCGACAACCCCGAGACGGTCGCGGCCCTGGCGCGCCAGGCCGGTTTCAGCGCGGATGAGGAGATCGTCTCGGGCATCGAACTCGCCCGGCTGAAACCGGATGAACTCAGCCTGGTGGTTGCCACGCGCGCCATCTTTGGGCGCGTCACGCCGCAGCTCAAGGAGCAGATGATCCAGTCTCTCACCGCGCGCGGCAAGTTTGTGGCCATGATCGGGGACGGCGTCAACGATGTGCTGGCGCTCAAGAAGGCCAACCTGGCGATCTCGATGCAGTCGGGCAGTCAGGCCGCGCGCGCCGTGGCGGATATTGTCCTGCTGGATAATTCCTTCGCGGTGCTGCCGCAGGCCGTGCTGGAAGGCCAGCGCATCCTGGTCGGGATGCAGTACGTTTTTAAGATTTACCTGACCCGCATCCTGTACGTGGCGCTGCTGATCCTCTCGACGGCCGCGGCGGGCGGCTTCCCGATGGGGCCCAAGCACAGCTCGATCCTGTCGCTGCTGACGGTCGGCATCCCGACCATCGCGCTGGCGGCCTGGGCCAGCCCGGGCCGCGTTTCGCGTGATAACGCCGCGCGCGGCATCACGCGTGTTGTCCTGCCGGCCGGGCTGACGCTCGGGCTGCTGGGGCTGGGGGTGTTTGTGGGTTTCCTGCTCATCCCGGCTGTCCTGTCCGGCACTTTTTCATTTACCGGCAGCTTTGAAACCGAACACGCCAGCGCCTTCTTGAACACTGCCCAGACCGCGCTGACTACTTTTTCCATCTTCTGCGGGCTGCTGCTGGTGCTGTTTGTCGTGCCGCCCACGCGTTTCTGGATCGGCGCGGAAAGGCTGCGCGGCGATATGCGGCCGGTATCCCTGGTGTTGGCCCTGTTTGCCAGTTATCTTCTGATCCTGGTCATTCCCGCGCTGCGCAAATTCTTTGAACTGGCGGCGCTGGAGTGGTATTACACGCTCGGGCTGTTTGTCCTGGCGCTGTTCTGGGCGCTGTGGGTGCGCTCGTTGTGGCGCACGCGCTCCATCGAGCGCTTTCTCAGCCTGGGGTAAGGTGTTACGGTGGTGTTCGGTAAGAATTCCGAAGTCTGGAAGACTTCGGAATTCTGGGTAGGGTTGCCGCCGGGGCGTGATGGTTATGGAACACGGCTCCTTTCACCCCGGATGTTCTTCCCGACGCGCCGTGTCCCTACCACCGTGTGGGCGCGCGAGGTTTGCGTCTGGCGCTACGCCTCAAATGAAAAGCGTTGTATACTTATGCAAACCCCAACTTTTAATGGGGGGGATCTCGCAAGTAATGGTGATGAATGAGCAAAGAAGCCAGAGCGCGCATCAAAATCAACAAGCTCCTGGAAGGCGCCGGGTGGCGGTTCTTTGATGACGCCAACGGCCCGGCCAATATCCAGCTTGAACCGCATGTCAAGATCACACAGAAACAGATCGATGCCTTCGGTGAGGATTTCGAGACGACCGCCAGCGGCTTCCTGGATTTCCTGCTGCTGGATGAACGCGGCTTCCCCCTGCTGGTGCTGGAGGCCAAATCCGAGGACAAGCACCCGCTGGTGGGCAAGGAACAGGCGCGCAGGTACGCCCGTGCGCAGAACTGCCGCTTTGTGATGCTCTCGAACGGCAACCTGCATTATTTCTGGGATTTGGAGCGCGGCAACCCCTACATCATCACGCAGTTTCCCAATCCCTGGTCGGTCAAAGGCTACAAGACCACCCAGCCCGACCCGCAGCGCCTGTTCAGCGAGCCGATCCAGGCCGATTTCATCGTCCAGACCCAATACCCGCAGTATCAGGAACAGGCCGCCTGGAAAAATGCGGCCGAGCGCCCGGCCTTTATCCAGAAGAACAGCCTGCGCTTCCTGCGCGAGTACCAGGTGCGTGCCATCCAGGCCCTTCAGAAGGCCGTCAAAGACGGCAGCGACCGCTTTTTGTTTGAGATGGCGACCGGCACTGGCAAGACCCTGATCGCCGCGGCCGTCATCAAGCTCTTCCTGAAAACCGGCAACGCCAAACGCGTGCTCTTTTTGGTGGACCGGCTCGAACTGGAAGATCAGGCCAACAAGCGCTTTGTGCAGTTCCTGAAGAACGATTTCAAGACGGTCATTTATAAGGAAAACCGTGAGGAATGGCGCAAGGCTGAGGTGGTCGTGACCACTGTCCAATCACTGTTGTTTGACAACAAGTACAAAAGCCTGTTCTCACCCACCGATTTTGACCTGATCATCTCGGACGAGGCCCACCGCTCGATTGGCGGCAACGCGCGCGCCGTCTTTGAATATTTCATCGGCTACAAGCTCGGGTTGACCGCCACCCCGCGCGACTATCTCAAGAAGTTTGAGAACAGCAGCGCCCACGACCCGCGCGAACTGGAACGCCGCAGCCTGCTGGATACTTACCGCACTTTTGGCTGTGAGGGTGGGCAGCCGACCTTCCGTTATTCGCTGTTGGACGGGGTGCGGGACGGCTTTTTGATCAACCCGCTGGTGGTAGATGCGCGCACGGATGTGACCGCCCAGCTGCTGGCCGAGCAGGGTTACGCTGTGACCGTCGAAACCGAGGACGGTGAGCAGCAGGAAACCTTCTTCCAGCGCGCCTTTGAAAAAACCTTCTTCTCCGACCCGACCAATTACACCTTTTGCAAGACCTTCATCGAAAAGGCTTTGCGCGACCCGATCAGCGGCGAGATCGGCAAGAGCATCATCTTCGCGGTCAGCCAGAACCACGCCGCCAAATTGGCCCAGATCCTGAACGAGCTGGCCGAGCAGGTCTTCCCCGGCCGGTACCAGTCCGATTTTGCCATGCAGGTCACTTCACAGGTGGCCGAGGCCCAGCAGTTCACCATCAATTTCTCCAACAACAACCTGGGCGGCTCGGCCAACTTCATCAGCACCTATAAAACCGGCAAGACGCGCGTGTGCGTGACGGTCGGTATGATGACCACCGGTTACGACTGCCAGGACATCCTCAACCTGGCCTTGATGCGCCCGATCTTCTCGCCCACCGATTTCATCCAGATCAAGGGCCGCGGCACACGCACCTATGACTTCAGTGACGACCTGATGGATGCCAAATTCAAGGCCGCGCGCGGGCCAGCCCGCAAACAAAACTACAAATTGTTTGATTTCTTTGCCAACTGCGAATATTTCGAGGAGAAGTTCAATTACGATGAAATCCTGAGGCTGCCGCAGCGCGGCAGGCTGGAAGCGGGCCGGCCACCCGAGGGCGGCGACCCCGGTACAAGCGGCGTGCTGGTGGGTTACGAACGCTTTGACCCGGACAGCCTGCGTTCGATCCAGGAGCAGCAGGTTGGTATGCAGGGTATGAAGATCGACCGCATGTTCTTTGAGAAGTTCGAGGAGCGCGTGCGCGAGGACGATTTCATCCGGGCCAACGCCCAGGCGGGCAACTGGGAGCGCATCCTGGAGTATGTCTCCACGCACATCCTGGACAAGCCCGAAGAATTCTTTACGCTTGAGAAACTGCGCCAGGCGGCCGGCATCGACCGGCGGCTGTCGCTGCGCGAGATCGTTGAAAAGGCTTCCGGCCATCTCAAGAAGTTCAAGAGCCGCGATGAATTGCTGGAGGAAGAGTTTGAGAAGTTCGTGGCGGATGCCAAACCCGACCAGCCCGGCATCATCCTGCCGCTCAAGTATTTCTTCAAGGCCTATCTTACAGATACACATTTGCGCGAGATCATCGAGAACAAACGCCTGACCGAGTTGAACACCCACCCGGGCTTTAACATGCAGGATTTCAGGGCTGTCCCATCCGCCTGGCGCGCGCGCCTGCCCGAATACATCAAGGACTATGTGCCCTTGAACCAGTTCATGAAGTAATGCCATTAACCGCCAAGGCGCGAAGAACGCGAAGTTATTCATATTAATTGCTTTTCTTGGTGTGCTTTGCGGCTTTGCGGTTCAAAATTGATCTGCTGGAGTAATTACCAGGCAGTAGCAGGAGAATAAATGTTAGATTCCGAGACCAGGCGCCGCATCGACAATGCCCGCAATATTCTGGTGGGCAAAGTCCCCGACCCCAAGAGCCAGGTGGAGCAGATCACCATTGCGTTGATCTACAAGTTCATGGATGACATGGACGCCGAGGCCGAGGAGCTGGGCGGCCTGCGCAGTTTCTTTGTGGGCGAGTATGAGAAATACAGTTGGGCCAAACTGCTCAGCCCGGCCCTGGGCGGCTTCGAGATGCTGGGGCTGTACAGCGAGGCGATGGAGCGCATGACCCGCAACCAGGGCGTGCCGCAGTTGTTCCGCGACATCTTCAAGAACGCCTATCTGCCTTACCGCGACCCCGACACGCTGCGCATGTTCCTCAAGAACATCAACGAGTTCAACTACGATCATTCCGAAAAGCTGGGCGACGCCTTCGAATACCTGCTCTCGGTGCTGGGCTCGCAGGGCGACGCCGGGCAGTTCCGCACCCCGCGCCACATCATCGACTTTATGGTCCGGGTCATCGACCCGCAAAAAGAAGACAGCCTGCTCGACCCGGCCTGCGGCACGGCCGGCTTCCTGATCTCGGCTTACAAGCATGTGCTGGCGCGGAACGCCAAAGACGGACGCCCCGGCGCGGCGCTCAGCCCGGACGAGCGCGCCCGGCTGGCCGACCATCTGCGCGGTTATGACATCTCGCCCGACATGGTGCGCCTCTCGCTGGTCAACCTGTACCTGCACGGCTTCAGCACCCCCAACATCTTTGAATACGACACGCTGACCAGCGATCAGCGCTGGAACGAGTACGCCGATGTGATCCTGGCCAACCCGCCCTTCATGTCGCCCAAAGGCGGCATCCAGCCGCACAAACGCTTCTCGGTGCAGTCCAACCGCAGCGAAGTGCTGTTCGTGGATTACATGGCCGAACACCTGACGCCCAATGGGCGGGCCGCCATCATCGTGCCGGAAGGCATCATCTTCCAGAGCGCCGGGGCCTACAAGCAGCTGCGCAAATACCTGCTCGAGAATAACTACATCTGGGCGGTCGTTTCGCTGCCTTCCGGCATGTTCAATCCTTACGCGGGCGTCAAGACTTCCATCCTGTTATTGGATCGGGGCCTGGCAAAGCGCACCGGTCAGGTGCTGTTTGTCAAAGTTGAAAAAGACGGCTACGACCTGGGCGCGCAGCGCCGGGCGCTGTGCAATGAAATGGAAGATAAACCCGAACTGTGCCCAACGCACAGCGACCTGCCCGTCGCGCTCGCAACCCTGCAGGCCTGGCGCGGCGCCGTGCTGAACGGCACGACTGCGGACTTCACACCGGCCCTGTCTTCGGCCCTGCTGGTGCCGGTCACAAAGCTGGCCGAAAGCGGCGACTACAACCTGAGCGCGGACAGGTATCGCCAGGTGGTGAAGGTTGGAAAGCAGGTCTGGCCGAGAGTTGCATTAGGCGATATTTCTGAAATTATCTCTGGTCAATCACCTGAAGGTGAATATTACAATGAAACAGGTGATGGATTGCCGTTTTATCAAGGGAAAACTGAGTTTACTGAAAAATACCTTGCCGATCCTCGCAAATGGACTACGCAAATTACAAAAGTAGCAGAAAAAGATGACATATTAATGTCAGTTCGAGCCCCTGTTGGACCTGTAAATATTGCAACTCAAAAAATTTGTATCGGTCGTGGTCTTGCGGCAATTAGACCAATCCAAGCATTTATTTTATTGGAATTCCTATTTTCTTATTTGAAAACAATTGAAGCAGAAATTACTGGAAATTCAGGTGCTGTATTTCCTTCCATTAATCGTAATGATATTGCCAATCTCCAAATCCCCCTCCCACCCCTCGACATCCAGCGCCAGATCGTGGACGAAATCGCCGCCTGCCAGCGCATCATCGACGGCGCGCGCCAGGTGGTCGAAGCCTGGAAGCCGGATCTCGAACTGGAGCTCGAACAGGAGCGCAAGTCCGCCGGTGTCGAGGCGTGGGAGGTGGTTAAGTTGGGGGATGTGTGCAGTTTAGTTCAATATGGTTTATCTTCTCCATTAAACACTGGTTGCCACGGTTATAAAACTTTTCGGATGAATGAAATAATTCATGGAATAATGCATGACAATGGAACTATGAAATATGCTGATATTTCGGCTTCTGAATTTGAAAAATTCAAGTTGAATTTTAAAGACTTATTATTTAATAGAACGAATAGCTTTGAATTAGTTGGAAAAACAGGAATCTTTTTATTAACTGGCGACTACACTTTTGCTTCATATTTGATTAGATTGACAATTAATAAAGATAAAGCATTACCAGAGTTTATTAGCACATTTATGAATACTGAATGGTTTCAGAAGAACATAAAACTATATGCTACACAGGCTATCGGACAATCTAATATCAATGCAACAAATCTTAAGCAATTTGAATTACCAATCCCTCCCGTCTCTGTCCAGCGCGCCATCATTGAACGCATCGAAGCCGAGCGCCGGGCTGTCGAAGCCTGCCGCACCCTCATCGCAACCTACGAGGCCAAAATCCAGAAGATCATGGCGCGGGTCTGGGAGGGGTGACGCCGCCCCGGAGACTTCCGAAGTCTCCAAGACTTCGGAAGTCTGAACAGAGTCGCCGCCGCGCGTGGGATGGTGGTGTGTAGAGACGTTGCAATGCAACGTCTCTACCGCTTCAGGCAAGGGCACATTG
>CAIWAX010000044.1 GCA_903910795.1 uncultured Anaerolineae bacterium | reverse complement strand
GGGCAGCTGCTCAGGCTGCCCTCTGATTATTTACCGGTCATTTGTGATTTTATTGTTCTTCGACATTGTCTTTGAGCACTTTCAACACTTCCTGTACTGCGATCGGTACAGATGCTTCGATTTCAGGTGTCAGGCTTTCCTGAAAATCATAAACATGCCGCGCCTCAATCGCGATAACGTACACCTGCTGATCATCAGGCAAGTCGGCATTCATGCTGCGGCCCAATACCAATGCCTGCTTCAGTGATAAGTCATGTGCCGAGGCGCTGTGACCAAATGTCAAATCCTCCAGGCTGTCCAGTGTAAAAGTTACCACTTCGCCCTGGGGGTACTTGCCGGTATTCAGAGAATCGATCAGGATAACGCGCTCAAAACCGATCATTTGCTCCATCAGGGAAATGCCAGCCAGGGCATAGCACTCAATTTTGATGGCTGGATGAATGCTTTTAATTTGTTCTTCCACTTTTTTCGCAACCACCCAACCCACGCCATCATCACCCAGGATTGGGTTGCCAAGACCAGCAACAAGAGTTTTCATCATCATAGGTAATATTATAGCCTGTAAAAAAATTCATGCCTGCTGAAGAAGCAGGCATGAATTTTGACCGTAATTTGAGCAATCAATCAATAAACTGTTTGATTACTTCGGTTACTTCCCCATCCTGATTATGGATGGTTACTTCTAACGGCATTTGACCGGGCAGGGAGTGCGTAGCGCAGCCAAAGCAGGGATCATAAACCCGGAAAGCCATCTCAACCATGTTAAGCAGCCCTTCAGTGGCCTTTCCACCTTTGATCAAATGACGTGCAGCCTTGTTGGTTGACATCTGAATGGGGGCATAGTTGTTGGTGGTGCCCACGATCAGGTTGACTTTGGTCAATAATCCGCGCTCATCAGTGGTGTAGTGATGGGTCAGGGTGCCGCGTGGAGCTTCAACGATGCCCACGCCTTCGGTTGGTTTTTCGGTTGGTACAGTATGAACATGGGGCGAAGTAATTTCAGGATCGGTGGCAAGCTCTACCCAATGTTCTGCGGCATACAGCAACTCGATAAGGCGTGCCCAATGAGTGGCCAGGCGCTGATGCACAGGTTTGCCGCCCAGGGTGGCATAAAACTCTTCATAGGCAGCCTGCGCGCGCGGGGTAGCCATGCCATCCGAGGCGTTCAGGCGGGAGAGTGGGGTGGCCATGTACACGCCGGAATCTTTGCCATCCACAAAACCTTTCCAACCCACATTCTTGAGGTATGGGAATTTCAAGTAGGTCCAAGGTTCGACATGTTCAGCGATATGCTTGGCGTAATCCTTGGGCTCGTACTTCACAAATTCTTTGCCGTCAGGATCCACAACGCGCACCTTGCCGTCATAGAAATTGACCTTGTTGTTGGCATCTACCAGTCCCATGTAATAGGTGTGGTGCGTATAAATATCACCTAAAATTAAATCCAAGTAGGTTTTGTTTGATAAAACGATATCCTTGAAGGCCTGCAGGGTGAATTGTGCGAAGTCAATCGCCCAATGACCCATTTCTTCAATCTGTTTACGTTCTTCTTCCGAAAGGATCTTAGTAATGCCGCCCGGGATGGCTGTTGCGGGATGTACCTTGCGCCCGCCTATCATCTCGACTACTGTATGGCCGTATTTACGCATCTGGATCACTTTGCCGCCGATTTCCAGACCGACCTTGTGAATAACACCCAGGATGTTCCGCTCAGCTACAGGTGCATCCGGCCCCATGATGAAATCAGGCCCGGCCAGGGCATAGAAGTGGGTTGTGTGATCTGTGGCGTAGAAGCCCATGTAAAGCAGTTCGCGCAGCATTTTTGCAGTGCGGGGAGGGTCTACATGATAGGCAGCATCCGCAGCTTTCGCGGCGGCCATGTGGTGCGCCTCAGGGCAGACTCCGCAAATTCGGTTGGTCAGGAGAGGCATTTCCTCAACTGGGCGGCCAACGCAAAAGCGTTCAAAACCGCGTAGTTCGGGAATCTGGAAATAGGAATTGGCGACATCGCCATTTCCATCCAAAAATATGTCAATTTTACCGTGACCTTCAAGACGGGTAATGGGATCGATAGTGATTCTGTTTGTAGTTGCCATTGAAGCCTCCTAATGCCCGTTCTTCTTCCAATTCGATGTGCTTGCGCGCATGAGAGAATCTGCCAGGTTGAATCGGTAGAATTGCCCGGTTGGATCGGGGATACCATCCAAAATCGATTCGATCTCAGCCGGTTCCTTCGCATCAACTACTGAAGCAAACGCTGTAACCAGGCGGGCTCCATAATCAAGCACACCTTCGGCTGGGCCGTAACACCCAATACATTGGGCGCCAACTCGCGGACAGCGCGCGTTACAGCCGGAGCGGGTGGCGGGGCCGTTGCAAGGCACACCCTGTTCGAGAATACACAGGGTTGGGTCAAGCGGGGCAACTTCCTGGATACGGTGGAAGGCCTTGATCATTTTGACATTGCGGGCACGCGGGCATTCATCGCATACCGTGGAATTTCCTGCGCCGATGACGGAGCCCTTTGGTGGAAGTTGGGCTTTACCTTGCAAGACCTGGATTACCAGGTCAACAACTGCTGCGATTTGGTGCGATTCTGGCGGGCATCCGGGCATGTAATAATCGACATCTACCACCTGAGCCAATGTTTTGACGCGTGAGTTCATGGTTGGCAGGTGTAGGGTCCCCTCGGGAACCTCAAACGATGTTTGCGGCAAAATATTGTTAGGATTATCCGTGGTGACGGTGTGAAAAGCCACATCCATGATTTCATTGACCGGGAAGAGATTGGCCAACCCTGGAACGCAACCTTCGGTAGCGCAGGAGCCAAATGAGACCAGGATTTGCGATTTGCGCCGCATGAGGTGAGCGATTTTCTCGTTTTCGTCGTTGCGCATGCTGCCATTGAAGAGGGTCAGCAGGATGGATTTATCCTCCATCTCCTCGACATCTTTATATTTGGCATCCATGGCCACCGGCCAGAACACTACATCGAAATTCGCATCAACATCCAAAATCTTTTCATGAATATTCAGTACAGCGATTTCGCAGCCTCCGCAGGATGCGGCCCAGTACATGGCGAATTTTGGTTTGTTGCTCATGCTACCTCCTTTACCGCGTCAATCTCGGCGGGTTGATCGTTCCATTTTGGCCAATTCAACGGCCCAAGAGCGCGGACTTCTTCCACGAATTGGTTAATCTCGTGTGCAAGCTTCAATCCTTCGGCAGCGCTGGCCCAGATGAGCTTGATGCGGCCGGGCTCAACGCCCAGCCCGGCAAGTGTACGTCTGAGGAGCAGGAATCGCCTCAAGGCCTTGTAATTTTGCTCGATATAATGGCAATCGCCTGGATGGCAACCAGTAATCAGGACACCATCGGCGCCACCGGCTAAGGCTTTCATCACGAAAGTTGGGTCAAGACGGCCTGAACACATCAGGCGAATCAGGCGAACGTTTGGCGCATATTTGACACGGGCTGTGCCAGCGGTGTCGGCTGCGCGATATGAGCACCAGTTACAGGTAAAGCCAACGATGACGGGTTCAAATTGTTCGCTCATGTCTAGCTCCTATATGCCCATCAAGATACCATCAATTTGAGCAAAGATTTGTTCATTGCTGAATCCGGTGCCACTGATGGCGCCAGCCGGACAGGCTGCCACACAGGTACCACAGCCCTGGCAAAGTGCTGGGTTGATGCGAGTAATACCAAGTTCAGGCATAAATGATATTGCACTGAATGGGCATAAATTATTGCAGATGCGGCAGCCTGAGCATTTGTTCTCATTTACGGAGGCGCGAATAGGTTCGAGTTCCACCTCTTTTTGCAGGATTTTGTCGAGCACGCGTGCCGCCGCAGCAGCGCCCTGGGAAACAGAGCCCGGGATGTCTTTTGGCCCGGTTGCGCACCCAGCGATGTAAATGCCTTCCGTCATGGTTGAGATTGGATCCAGCTTAGGATGGCGTTCCATGAACCAGCCGTCAGAGGAGCAGGAAATACCGAACAGTTTGCCGGTTTCCTTGGCATCCGCGCGGGGTTCCATACCGATAGACAATAACACCATGTCGACCGGTATGCGGCGTTGCTTGCCGATCAGGGTATCTTCTACCTGAACGATCAATTTGCCTTTTTCGTGTGGCTGTCGGGCGGCATCTGTTACTTCAGCGACTTTTCCGCGAACAAAGAGCGTGCCTTCATCCAAAACCCGTTGATAAAACTCGTCATACGATTTGGCTGCGGTGCGCATGTCGATGTAGAATTCATACACATCTGCGCCAGTACGTTCCTTGACAAGGTGGGCAAATTTCAGACTTTGCATACAACAGATGGTTGAGCAATAATTATTGTAATTCTTATCACGCGAGCCAACGCAATGAATGATGCCAACTGTTTGTGGTTTGGTTATCCCATCGCGCAACGTGATTTCACCCCCAGTCGGGCCGGAGGCGTTGCACATGCGCTCGAATTCCATACTTGTGAAAACATTTGGCAGGCGTCCATAGCCGTAATTTGTTACACGCCCAGCATCGAAAAGATCATATCCTGTGGCCAGAATAACGTTTCCTACTTCTACGTTAAGGTATTCATCTTTCTGATTGAAGTCGATAGCGTTGGTTGGGCAGAACTTTTCACAGGCTTTGCAGGTACCCTTCTGGAAGAAGGTGCAGTTTGGTTTATCAATCACCGGATACTTTGGCACTGCCTGGGCAAACGGAGTGTATACAGCCTTGCGATAGCCCAAACCAGCCTCATATACATCATCAATCACGCTTTTGGGACATTTTTCCCAGCAAATACCGCAGCCAGTGCAAAGCTCCTCGTTGACGAAGCGAGCCTTCTTCTTGATTGTTACGTTGAAAGCGCCAACGAACCCGGTTACGCTGACGACCTCACTCCAAGTCAGCAGGGTGATGTTGGGATTAGATCCAGCTTCAACCATGCGCGGGGTCAGGATGCAGGCCGAGCAATCCAGGGTTGGGAAGGTCTTGTCGAACTGAGCCATGTGCCCGCCGATGGATGGTTCGCGTTCCACCAGATAAACATGGAAACCGGCGTTAGCAACTTCCAGCGCTGCCTGGATTCCGGAAATGCCTCCACCCACCACCAGCGTATTGGCATTGATCGGCACTTTGAGTTTTTCAAGTGGCGCATTTTGGGCTACTCGTTCAACTGTGCCTGCGATCAAGGATTTAGCCTTGGCCGTAGCTACAACTTTATCCGTATGGACCCATGAAACCTGTTCGCGAATGGAAACCATTTCGGTTAGATACGGGTTTAATCCAGCGCGCTCAGAGGCGCCGCGGAAGGTCTTTTCATGCAGGTGCGGAGAGCAGGCCGCCACTACAACGCGCTCGAGGCCGAGTTCTTTAATGTCTTTTTCGATCAGTTCCTGACCCAAGCTGGAACACATGAATTTGTAATCACGAGAGACAATAACGCCTTCGGAGCCCAAGTGTTCCTTGGCCCAATCGCGTACATTTTCGACATCCACCATTGAAGAAATGTTGGTTCCACAATGACAGGTGTAAACGCCAATTTTTGGTTTGTTGGGAGTATTTTCGCTCATTTTAATCTCCTACTCACTGGTTACCTTGCCGCCGGCATATTTGCGTAATCTGGGAGCGGGCATGGGCAGACCCTCGCGTTTCTTGCCAGGCTTTACCGCGGCAGGAGCGGGGACATCCTTCCCGATTTGTGCCAGCGCATCTTTTGTGCTGGTTAATTCCATTCCAAAACCGGCTTCCTTTGGGGTTTTGCCAAATGCCAGCGCCATCAACTGTGTGAAAAACACGATGGGCATGTGAAAATTGGTTCCAAAATAGCGGTTGGTTTCGGCTTGATATGCATCCAGGTTCATCTGGCACATCGGGCAGACTGTTACCATGATATCCGCCTTGTTTTCTTCGGCTGAAGAGACCAAGCGGCGAATTAGTTCGTAAGCTGTCTCAGGCCCAATTTGGGTCATGTGACCGCCGCAACAATTCGTCTTGAGCGGGAAATCGATTACTTCTGCGCCAAGGGCTTTGAGAACATCATCCAGTTCAGATGGGTGCTCAAAATCTGACCAGCGATGTTGGTAATCTGGCCGTGGGACCATGCAACCAAGGTAAGGGGCCACACGCAAACCCTTAAGTGGGTTGGTTACCTTGCTTTTTACAGTCTCCAGACCGATGTCATTAATAATTACATCCAGTAGGTGGCGGATTTGAATGGAACCTGGATCATAATGTAGCCCGCCAGCTGCAAGTGCTTCGTTGACTTTCTCCCCCAGGGTAGGGCGTTCTGCCATGTAGTAATCAGCTTTTTCCAGATTGAGGTAACAGGCTGAGCAGGGTGCCATGACCGTGTCGATACCTTTGGCCTGATTCGCAGCCAAGGCCAGATTGCGGGCAATCAGGGAATAAGCTGGAACCAGGTTCATCCCAACGTATTCAGTCGCACCACAGCAGTTCCAGTCATCTATTTCCTGAAGATTCATGCCCAGTGAGCCTTTTATCGCGTTGAGAGAGTCATAATAGGCCTTGGCACTTCCTTCCATTGAACATCCGGGATAGAAGATATAGTTACTCATTCGTCAGCTCCAGGGTTTTAGCCTTGTCTAGAATGGCTTTTAGTTGGTCCATTTTCTTGATCCGCTTGGGTGTGATGCTCATTCGGTTCGAAGTAAGCATTCCAAAACCCATCGAAGTCATGCCGGGTAAGCGCAAAGGGTAATGCTTGAGATAATGGCGGGTGGCCAGGCCAAACTCAAAACTCCTGCCATAATTCTCGACAAAATCTACAAAGGATTGGGCGAAATCCGGGGCATTCGAATCTTTATAAAGTTTTGCATCGATCGCCATACCTTTTAGCGCGTACATGACATCTGGTATATGAACTTTTTGCGGGCAGCGCACCACACAGTGGTAGCAAGAAACGCACACCCAGGGTGTGTTACTGCGGAGTACTTCATCCTTCATGCCCGCCCTTAGCATTGCGAAAATCATGCGTGGGGTGTGATCCATATCGGCAGCCGAAGGGCATGAACCCCCACAAGAGCCGCATTGGATGCACATTTCAAGATTAGATATCCCGGCTGTTGCCACACTCACTTCATGTAGTAAGGTTAAATCTTCTGGTTTGCGAAGTCCTGCACCCTTTTGTTCAATCACTTCCGTTGGCGACATAGCCCCTCCTTTTAAGGAGCAACAATGGAAAGTAAGACCCGCTTCCCTGGCCAGGTCTTATGAGTAATAGGAACAGTATGCCGGATTACAACTTGATTTGTCAGTATCAAGCATCCTGCTTAATTGTGACGAATGTAATAATGACTTATTACATTCGTGGGTTACATTGCGTAAAGTTTCACAAATAAAGTCAGTTTTGTAGAAAATGGGCAAAAAAAAAGGAAATTATGTCTAATTCCGGCGGGGCGATTGTTACTTTCGGACGACGAAATTGTGACAGAAATCACATTTGCGCATCTTTTTGGCAAACTAGTCTGTATTATTTCGAATTCTCGCGAGGCGGCGTAGGAGTTGATGTTTGTAATAAATTGGGTATAATTGGACATAAATAATCTTTATTCATTATGATGGCAACCTATCTACAGGTTGTACTTCTATTCCTTAACTTTCTTAAATTCTCTCAAAGTAGATTTACTTAAAAATGGAAAAGCATGGCTGAATCAAATTTCATAGGATATTCTCTCAGCGGACGCTATAAAATCGAAGCTTTACTGGGCCAGGGTGGCATGTCGGCTGTTTATAAGGCAACTGACCCCAACTTACGACGGACTGTTGCGATTAAGCTGATCCATTCACACCTTTCAAGTGATTCTAACTTCCTGCACCGATTTGAAGAAGAAGCTGCAGTAGTTGCCGCTTTGCGCCATCCGAATATCGTGCAGGTGTTTGACTTCAACTCAGATGGGGATACCCACTACATGGTGTTGGAATTCGTGCCCGGTGAAACCTTACAAGATCGATTGATTCGTTTGTCCGGTCTTGGGGAGAGGTTGCATTTTGATGTAGCCATACGGTATACCTTGAATATCTGCGATGCGCTGGGTTATGCCCACCAGCGCGGTATGATCCACCGGGATATCAAGCCCGCTAACATTATGTTGACCAACGAGGGCCAGGCGATACTGATGGATTTCGGAATTGTTAAGATCCTCGGTAGTTTGAGCCATACTGTTACAGGTACCATTATTGGCACTGCCAGCTACATTCCTCCCGAAATTGTGAAATCTGAGCCAGCCGATCAGCGCTCGGATATTTACTCTCTTGGCATCACCTTGTACGAAATGTTGAGCGGTCGTGTGCCCTTTCTTTCGGATTCGACCATTTCGTTGATGATGATGCACCTTAACAATCCTGTTCCGGATCCCAGGCTGTTGCGGCCGGATCTGCCAGAGCCACTCGTAAACATCATTTACAAGTGCCTTGAAAAAGAAAGCATCAATCGTTACCAAAATGTAGGTGAACTGTCCGTAGATTTGAAGCAAGTTCTGGCTGGGCTGGAATTTGCTAGTGCAAATAATACTGATGTGTTTCCTCTAAGAAGAATCGAGGTGGCCAGCGAATCTGCAGCCCTGGCAGCTAGCTCTAAGCAAGCTACTCCAGCGCTGGTCACTCCAACTGCTGCTGTTTTAGAGCCAACCAGCTCGCGTAAAAACAGCTCTTTCCCGTGGATATGGGCTATAGGTACTGCTCTGTCTCTGGTTGTCATCCTGGCTATTTCGGGGGTTCTGATTACTTGGCGGAGCCAATCGATGCAGGTGGCGTTACCGGTTACAGCCACGCAAGCAAGTGCACAGGCAACCCAATCCTTTGAAGCGAAACCCACAGCAGCGTTTACGAACACTTTACCCGCTACAACGATCGCTTTTACCAGTACTCCGCCGGATGACAGCGTTGCATACGGCCCCACAAAGGTAGTTATGCCTGGTATGATTGCGAGCCCCACGTCCGGTCAGAATTTAAAGAACTCCCCGGCCCCTTATTCAGCCCAAATCACTGGGATTTCCCTGGTAGCAAACAAGTATGTGGTTCAGTACATTCTCAATGGGTTTGTACCGAAGCTGCCTGGTGGCTTTCATGAGCACTTTTTCTTTAATAACGTCGCTCCAGAGGATGCCGGCATGCCGGGTGCAGGCCCCTGGAAAATGTACGGCGGACCGGTACCATTCACTGGATATAGCGCCAGCCAACGCCCAGAAGGTGTGACCCAGATGTGTGTGATCGTCGCTAATTCTGACCACACGGTCATCATGGGTAGCGGCAACTGCTTCGACCTCCCCTGAAATCGTTTGCGAGGACAAATAAACAATATTAGTAACTGCTCACCCATGTCTTGGTTTGGGCATAATCATCACGTTTTAATGCCCAAGTGAAACGATAATCACTGGTTTCCCCGCAAGTGGTGTTTTCGTGAAGCGGCCCTTGTTTCACCCCGGACACCTGCACTTGCGTTCCGGTGCGATTTGCCAAGCAAATCGTGTGATC
>CAIWAX010000043.1 GCA_903910795.1 uncultured Anaerolineae bacterium | reverse complement strand
AGTACTGTCTCCCCCTTCCCGATTTTGGAAAGGGGGCCGGGGGAATAAGTTAATGCCCAAAGAATCGCAACCCGTGAGCAGTTACCGAAAATTTACATTTCCTTTGCCATCAAGTATTCGTCATAATAAACCCCGGCAGACAAGATGCCTTTGGGCTCGGTGCCAAAAATGTTAAATCCCAGGCGCTGATAGGCTTTAACCGCCGCCGGGTTGGTTGTGACTACCCCCAACTTTAAGATCACGATCTCGCGCATCCTGGCCCACTCAAAACAGGCCGCAAAAATGCCATCCACAATCCCAAGGCCGCGCCAATCTGGCCGGACAAATACACCAAATAAGTTGGCTTGATGCCGGACTTTGTGACCATGGGTGCGGCGGATGACTGTCATCCCAAGTAGCTCATGATCGCATTCAGCAAGGAAAATGCAGTTTTCTTGCGGGTCTTCAGACAATACCTTCAAAGCCCACTCAGGCGTGCAGTTTTCAAGGAAATCGTAACTCGACCCATAAACGGTTGGATTATCCCTCAAAGCTTCCTGGCGCAACTCACTCAATTGAACAGCGTCGCCAGTTACGCCGGGGCGGATTGTGACCGTTCCTTTTGGGGTTGAAAGCGTGTGGTTTGGAGGGTACATGATAAAAATCCTGAGATAGGTGAATGATTGCCGGGCTGAATTATTCCGAATGAACCTGTCTTATAAGATTTTCATTCTTTCTACTTTGAAGGGGGTCTCATCCAGAACAACCGTTTCGTCAAAGTTTCGGGCTGCCAGGTGCCCGCTGAATACTGCCTGGGCGATAATATTTGGCGCCTCGGCATCACCAATCCGTTGCAGATTTTGCAGCTTTCCTGCTTTCAGAGCAGGCGCCAATTCGTGGTAAAGAGTATCATTCGAGACCCGGTCAGTGACCAGCAGGACCGCTGTGCATTCAAGCTCGCTCTGAGCAGCATTGAAAATGGAACTCAGGCTGACTGAGCCAGGTTTGATGCTGGCTAAATTATGCCGGGTAAATAGCTTCACGCCAAGCCCCATAACTCTGGCCTCAATCCGTTCCTGTTCAAGTGTAAACTGTGTCCAATATGAAACCATCGGAGCTGGGGTAATCAGGCTGACAGTGCAGCCGTTTTGGGCAAGCAGTTCAGCCAGAACCCCTCCCATATAATAGTGATCATCATCATAAATCACCACCTGCCCGGCGGGCAGTTTCCCATCCATCAGGTCATCTGGTGTAAATACGAATGGAAGATCATGCCCCGGAATGGGTTGTCGCTGGCTGCGGCCAAGCCCGTCCCGGCGGTAGCTGGCTCCGGTTGCCAGGATCACATGTTCGATCCCTGTTTCCAGGATATCCGCTGCGCTCATCGGGCTGGATGGATAGATGGAAACATTCGGCAACTTGCCGATCTGGGTCAGGCGCCAATCGACAACGCGCCGCCATTCATTCAATCCGGGCAAGGCAGCTTCCCGTATCACCCGCCCGCCGGGTTCGCGCCGCGATTCAAGCAGCGTGACCTCGTAGCCGCGCTGCCCCAGCGCCCGGGCACACTCCAACCCGGCTGGGCCGGCGCCCACTAGCATAATTTCGCTTGCGCTTTTGCGCCCTGTGCCCCGCGAGTGCGGAATGATTTCCGGGTGCCAACCGCGCCGCCATTCTTCACCCATGGTTGGGTTTTGGGTGCAGCGAATCGGTACATGGCGCGTATCGCCTGTCACGCAAATGTTGCACCCGATGCATTCACGGATATCTTCTGGCCGGTTCTCTTTCAGCTTGTTGGGCAGGAAAGGATCGGCGATCGACGGCCGCGCGGCACCGATCATATCTAATACCCCCCGGCGGACGGCTGAAACCATTGAATCGGGTGAAGTATATCGCCCAACCCCAACCACCGGTTTGCTGGTCAGACTTTTTACAAAGGCTGTATATTTTTCCTGGAAGCCTTCTTTTTCAAATCGTGAAGTAGCCGAGTCATGTGACCAGCCGCTAACGTTTACATCCCACAGGTCGGGAAGCTCCGCCAGCATGGCAACCACATCGTGTCCTTCGCCCTGAGAAGAAATGCCTGCTTCACCCAGCAATTCATCCACCGCGAAGCGCACTGCCACAGCGCATTTGTCGCCAACTGCCTCTTTTGTTTCCTCGATCAACTCTCGTAAAAACCTCACCCGGTTTTCCAGGCTGCCGCCATACTCATCCGTGCGGTCGTTGATGCGTCTCATCAAAAACTGCATTGCGAGGGTCAGCCCATGTCCGGCATAGCAATAGATGATATCGAACCCGGCTTTTTTGGCGCGCAAGGCGGCTGCCCGGTGCCAGCGCCGCACATTCCGGATATCTTCCTTATCCATGCGGCGAGATTGAACCGGCTCGAAGCCCGAGCCGCCCAGAACCCCCATGGAAGTTGGGCCAAGCGGTGCCGTGCGCGAAAACAGGTTGCTGGCATCCAGCCCGTTGTGCACCAGTTCAATTGCTGCCAGGGAACCATGCCGGTGTACGGATTCGGCCATCAATTCAACTGCGGGAATGTCCTCATCGCTCCACAGGCGGCCCTCAAAATAGGGTGCCAGGTCGCTGGTATGGTGAATTTCAACTTCTTCTGTGCTGACCACACCCCAACCGCCTTCTGCTTTCATCCCGCGCATTGCTGCCAGTCCGTGCGGTAACCGGTAGCCAAATCCGTTGCAGTGCGGTACCTGGTAAAAGCGATTGGGCGCGATGACGGGCCCTATTTGTATCGGTTCAAAAAGGATCGCATAAGGGTTGGTCATAAAAATGGATTTCCTTGGGAATGGTTCGAAAACAATGTTGTCGGGAGCGATTCATGATAGCGTGCCTGGTGATTTGCCAGGCACGCTGTTTGTACGAAAGGTCGGTGAGCTTGCAGAGAGCAGATTATGCAGTTCCGAACTGACGATCGCCCGCGTCACCCAGGCCAGGAACAATATATCCTTTTTCATTAAGGTGATCGTCAATCGCGGCCAGGTAGATCGGTACATCGGGATGTTCTTTTTGCATCAAAGCGATGCCTTCGGGGGCGCCGATCAAACCCACAAACTTGATCTTTTTCACGCCCCAGCGTTTCAGCACTTCCACTGTGGCAGTGGCGGAGCCTCCGGTTGCCAGCATTGGATCGAGGATCAGGCAAACCGAAACGGTTGGTTCCAGGGGCAGTTTGTTGTAATATTGTACTGGCCGCAGGGTTTTTTCATCGCGGTATAACCCGATATGCCAGACCTCGGCTGAAGGCATCAGTGCCCAAATGCCCTCTACCATGCCCAGCCCTGCCCGCAGGATCGGCACTAATCCAATTTTCTCTTGTAGTTCATACCCGGTCATTTTCGCCATAGGTGTCTGAACTTCGCGTTCGGTCACAGCTAGATCAGAAGTCGCCTCGTAAACCAGCAAAGCGGCAATCTCCTGTACAAGCTCTCGAAACTTTTTCGGATCGGTTTTTACATCCCGCAGACGGCTAAGTTTGTGCAGAACCAGCGGGTGGTGGGACTCAAAAACATTCGACATGGGCTCTCCTTCAAAAAACAAGTACCTTTATTATATCGCTAAGGTGATGTTTGGCGGGTGACTTGAGACTGTAAATGCTATACACTGTGATTGTTATTTTCCTTTATCTTATGATTGTCGCAGCCAATTCTCTATGCTGCTAATTGTTGTTTTGTCGAGCACAAAACACCCAAGAATTGATTCTGGACTATCGTCAGGCTTATTCTTTATGAGACTAACTGGCCTTCACCTGTTATTAACATACAAGTGTACTTCCGAGTGCGAGCACTGTTTTGTGTGGGGAAGTCCCCGTCAAAGCGGGGTAATGAATCTGGATAAGCTGCGTGTAATCTTGCAGCAAGCCCGCGAGCTTGATGAACTCGAATGGATCTTTTTCGAAGGCGGTGAGCCTTTTTTGTACTATCCCATCCTGCTGCGTGGGGTTCAAATGGCGACTGCCATGGGTTTTCATGTTGGCATCGTTTCGAATGCCTATTGGGCCACAACGTTAGCCGATGCGCTCATCTGGCTGAAACCTTTTGCCGAACTGATAGAGGATTTGACCCTCAGCAGTGACAGGTATCATTATGACGAGAGTAACCATAACCTGGTAATTAATGCGGTGGCTGCTGCGGGTGAGTTGAGGATACCAACCGGCATTATCCGTGTCGCCCAACCGGAACAAACCAATGCAGAATCAACAATTGGACAGCCCCCCTCTGGCGAGTCTGCCGTAATGTACCGTGGCCGGGCCTCCAAAAGGCTGGCTGGCCGGGCGCTGCGTAAACCCTGGAAAACCTTCACAACCTGTCTGCATGAAGATTTACGCGATCCCGGTAGAGCGCACCTCGATCCTTTTGGCAATTTGCATATTTGCCAGGGTATTTCGATTGGGAATGTATTTACTTTGCCATTGAAGGAAATTTGTGAAAATTATTACGCGGAAGATCACCCGATTTGCGGACCTTTGTTGAAGGGCGGGCCGGCTGCGCTTGCGAAAGAATTCAATTTACGGCCTCAAGAAACTTGCGCAGATGCCTGCCAATTGTGTTACGAAACCCGCCTGGCATTGCGAGAGCGTTTCCCCAATATTCTACTGCCAGACCAGATGTATGCTGGCTGAGTGCCATTTTCGAGGATAATATGAATTTTAATGACCTGGTTTCATGGCTGCTACGTTCCCGCTGGCATGTGATTTTGAGCAGTAGCCTTATGTTGGTTCAAGTAACCGGCCGGAAAACGGGCCGCTTGGTGCGTCTGCCGGTCAATTATCATACTGAGGGTGATGAGCTATGGGTGATTTCCAGTCGTGAGCGGGTCTGGTGGCGTAATTTGCAGGCTGATCCCCTGGCAGTGCTGTGGTTGCGTGGCGAACAGGTTTCAGCCCGGGGGGAATTGGTGCTGGATGAAGGACTGGTGGCGGCGCGTCTTTCAAAGCTGTGTAAAGATGATGCAGGTCTGGCGCGAGCGCTGAGTATTCGCCTGGATGAAACGAAGACTCCGCTTGTCGAAGACCTGCATGGTGTTGCCTTGCAGCGCATGTTTGTGAAATTTACGCTTCAAGCAGCGCTGTAATATAGTCTCATCCCACGCCCAGGACTTTGCTCACGATTGCCAGCAGCACGCCTCCTGCGATGACTGACCCAAGCTGCCCGGCCGTATTGGAACCCATGGCGTGCATCAGGATAAAATTATCATAATCTTCTTCCAGCGCCATTTTGGCTGAGAGCCGGGCTGCCATTGGGAAAGCGCTGATGCCGCAAGCGCCGATCAGGGGGTTGATTTTTCCCCCGCTCAGCCAGCACATCAGCTTGCCAAACAATAACCCCATGACCGTATCAAGAATAAATGCAATCAAACCCAGAACAAGGATCATAAGCGTCTGCCACTGAAAGCCAGTGACAGGATCATAGATGAACTTATCGGCGGTCATGGTTGCGCCGATTGCCAGCCCCAGGAAGAGTGTGGCAATGTTGATGATTTCGTTCTGGGCTGATTTATTGAGACGTTCCACCACGCCGGCTTCTCTCAGCAGGTTGCCGAGCATGAGTGTAGCGATCAGTGGAGCGGCAGCCGGGGCTACCAGACTCACTGCTATGGTGACCACGATCGGAAACGCGATCACGATCTTCGATGAGACCGGGCGCGGTGTATATTCCATTTTCACCAGACGCTCTTTCCGGGTGGTCAGCAGCCGCATGATGGGTGGTTGAATGATTGGGATCAGACTCATGTATGAATAAGCTGCCACAGCAATCGGCCCCAGCAGGCTGGGGGCCAGCTTGCTGGTTACAAAAATGGCGGTTGGCCCGTCAATTGCTCCGATCACACCGATGGAAGCCGCCTGATTGAGCGGAAAACCGATCAACACAGCCAGTATCAGCGCTCCAAAGATGCCAAACTGCCCGGCTGCTCCCAGCAGCACCATCTGGGGTTGGGCAAGTAGCGGCCGGAAATCGATCATGGCTCCCACGCCGATGAAAATCAACAGCGGGAATAATTCTGTTTTAATCCCCGCATCGTATATGACTTTCAGGAAACTATCCGGGTTATATACTGACATCCCCAGGTTGGCCAGGATACAGCCGAATCCGATTGGTAACAGCAGCACCGGTTCATATTCTTTGACTACTGCCAGGTAAATCAGGATGCAGCCCACCACCAGCATGAGTGCGTTGGCCCAGGTAAAGGCTGTCTGTGAGAAAATACTCGTGAGTACATCTGGCAGGTTCATGCCTGAAACTCCACCAGCGTCTGTTTGGTTCCTACCGTGTCCCCAGCGTTGACCAGAACTGCCGCAACGATGCCATCTTTTGTGGATCGGATGCTGTTCTTCATTTTCATGGCTTCGATGATCAAAACCACTTGCCCGGCTTCGACTTCATCGCCTGGCTTAACAAAAATCTCAATAACAGTGCCAGGTAAGGGGGCAATTAGCTTTCCATCTTTCATGGTACTGTTGCCAATGTGTTCTGGCAGGTTCGGAGATTTTTTTTGATCGGCCTGATCATTCTCTTGCGATTCAACTTCCGGATTAACCAGAAATTCCTGTCCGTTCACGTGGGCCACAATTGGACGTTTGTTAATATCTTCGATCAAAACTTCAAAAGATTTCTCACCGATTTTTACGTTGTATTTCATGACAAATTCTCCACTTCATCGTTTGGAGAGCACTGGTAGACCGGTCAGCGTCCGCCCTTTTCATACATCTGTCGTGTGCGCATGCCTAATTGCCAGGCGCCGACCAGGGCTGTTGGCGCCTGGTTCAGAGGTCGGGCTGTGGATTGACTCTGGTCAGCCAGCGCTATCGCAACCGCTGCTGCCGCTGCCTGCGCTGCCAGTTCGTCTTGAATATCTGGCGAGCTTGTTGCTTTCAGATCGCCAGTGGCGGAATCTTTAAAGGGCAGTGCAGTTAGCGCCCACATCATCAGCCATAGCACAATAATCGCCAGGAACACCAGTCCCATTCCCAGCGCAGTAATTTCAAATGCAAGCGTAAGGTTTTCAAACATGCCGGCTTCTCCTTATACTGGAATGTTGCCGTGTTTGCGCGGCGGAGCAGGCGCGTATTTATCGTGCAGGGCTGAAAGTGCTGCGATCACCTTGGCGCGGGTTTCTCGCGGCTCAATGATGTCATCCACATAGCCGGTGCTGGCGGCTTGGTAGGGATTATTGAATTTTTCGCGATACTCCTGGGCCAGTTGCTTGCGTTCGGCAGCCGGATCACTCGCGGCTTCTATTTGTTTCTTGAACAATATGTTTACGGCGCCTTCTGAGCCCAATACCGCGATTTCAGCGCTGGGCCAGGCGTAGGTGACATCTGTGCCGAGGTATTTGCTGGACATGACCACATAGGCCCCGCCGTAGGCTTTGCGGGTAATAATGCAGATTTTTGGTACGGTGGCCTCAGAGTAAGCATAAAGTAATTTTGCACCGTGCCGGATGATGCCACCGTGTTCCTGGGCGATACCGGGTAGAAACCCGGGCGAATCAACAAAGGTTACCAGAGGTACATTGAAGCAATCGCACATGCGTACAAAACGGGTCATTTTGTCGCTTGCGTCAATATCTATCACCCCCGCCATGACGGCTGGCTCCTGGGCAACGATGCCTACACTGTGTCCGCCAATCCGGGCCAGGCCGACGATTGCGTTGCGCGCCCAGGCAGGTTGGATTTCGAGGAAAGTGCCTTTATCTACCACGGTTTCAATGGCCTGATGCATGACATAAGGTTCACTCGGGTCAACCGGTATGAGCCTGTTCAGGCTTTCATCCATTCGGGCAGGGTCATCGCTGTTTGGCAGGAAAGGTGGGTTTTCAACGTTGTTGGAAGGTAGATAGGCCAGAAATTTACGTACCAGCCCGAGCGCAGCATGTTCATCTTTCGCCGCCAGGTGCGCCACTCCGCTGACAGCCATGTGAATGGCTGACCCGCCCAAGGATTCCGCATCGATCACTTCGCCAGTCACCGCTTTGATAACTTCCGGCCCGGTCAGAAACATGAAAGATTGTTTCTCCACCATGATGATCAAATCCTGCAGGGCGGGGGAGTAGGCCGCGCCGCCTGCGCATGGGCCAAGCATGACGGAAATTTGTGGGATGACGCCTGAATATTGTGCGTTGCGCCGGAAGATTTCGGCATAACCGCCCAGTGCCTTGACGCCTTCCTGGATGCGGGCGCCGCCGGAATCCAGCAAACCTACGCAGGGCGCACCATTGCGCAAAGCCAGATCCATGACATGGCAGATTTTGTGGCTTTGCATTTCGCTCAGTGTGCCGCCGTAAATGGTGAAATCTTGAGCGTATATGTAAACGATACGTCCTTCAATCTGTCCATAACCGGTTACCACGCCATCCCCCAGGTACTTTTGAGTGGAAAGGCTCATATCGTCGAGATGGCTGGTGATGAACGGCTCAAGCTCATTGAAAGTGCCCGGATCGAGCAGCGTTTCGATCCTTTCGCGGGCTGTTGCTTTGCCTTTGGCGTGTTGTTTTTGGATGCGGTCTGTGCCGCCCCCTTCCCGTGCTTTTGCGCGCATGGCGCGCAATTCCAATATCCGCGGATCTTCTTCGCTCATGGCATCCTCTTGAAAGATTGTGAAAAAAGTTACAATTTATTTTATCAGTATATCGCTGTCCAGAAAAGTTTTTTCCAAAGATCGCGTGAAAAAACGATAAACTTGGGCGATCAAATTACTGATGAAACGAGGTTATCTTTGGGTTCGGGCATTTTAAACCGAGAATGAAAGAATCGAGGTAACTTACTGGATGAGCGAACAACAATTTGATGTACACATAGAACCGATGGAAGATATACCTGTGCTACTTGCCAAATTAGAGCGCATGAACTCATGGTTCGGTCATTTAATTTTTGTAAACAAATTGAAATTGCCATTTCTGTGCAAAATCAGCAAAATTTAGGCTATGTTTTTGCTGAAAATATTAAGCGTTTCTAATCGTCTTGCAATATCTTATTCAAAGGCTCATTTGTTGGCGGTTTTTAGCCTAAAAACCAGCTAATAGACCTCTTGCAAAATGATTCTGTCCGGGCGAAAATGTACCGTAGTAGCGACTCGCGGGCCCTGTGGGTCAGTCGCTTTTGACCACTTTTACAGTGAGCCGTTGCTACAAGAACGTTTTTTAAGTTACGCAAGATATCTAATTTTTTGAAACCGCTCTAAAAATGACCGAACCGTGAATGGGTACTTTCCATATTGAACTTATGGGTACT
>CAIWAX010000042.1 GCA_903910795.1 uncultured Anaerolineae bacterium | reverse complement strand
GTCATATGCCCGAAAATCAGCTTTACCATAGAAACCACAATACTTTGTGATCGCCGCGGTCAAGGTTGTCTTGCCGTGGTCAATATGCCCCATTGTCCCTACATTGAGGTGAGGCTTGTTGCGGTTAAACTTCTGCTTCGCCATGAATAATCGCTCCTTATTATACTTAAGAGAAAAATTATGCTTTTATGAGTTCCTGCGCCACAGCATCGCTGACCGGCGCATAATGGTCGAATTCCATTGAGAATACACCACGGCCCTGGCTGGCGGAGCGTATTTCGGTCGCGTACCCGAACATCTCGCCCAATGGAACCATGGCATTAACAGCCTGGGCATTCCCGGGCCGCATTTCCATACCCAGGATCATACCGCGCCGACTGTTCAGCTGGCCGATGACATCGCCCAAGTATTCTTCAGGAACAATCGCTTCCACCTTCATGATCGGTTCCAAAAGAACCGGACCACCACGTTGAACACCTTCCTTGAACGCCATCGAACCGGCCATCTTAAAGGCCATTTCATTGGAGTCAACTTCATGGAAAGAGCCATCGATGAGAGTGACTTTCAGATCAACCACGGGGTAGCCAGCCAAAACTCCTGATTCAGAAGCTTCTTTTACGCCTTTTTCTACCGCCGGGATATATTCCTTGGGGATGGTACCGCCAACAATTTTGTTTTCAAAAATAACACCGGAGCCGCGTTCGCCAGGTTCCATTCTGATCACAACGTGACCATATTGACCGTGACCACCGGACTGTTTGGCATATTTTAGATTGACTTTATCAACGTTACGGGTAATTGATTCGCGATAAGCCACACGCGGTTTGCCGACATTAGCCTGAACCTTGAATTCACGCATCATGCGGTCAACCATCACTTCAAGGTGAAGCTCGCCCATACCGGCGAGTATGGTCTGCCCGGTGGTTTCATCCGTGCGAACGCGGAAGGTGGGATCTTCTTCAGCAAGCTTGCGCAAAGCCTCGCCCATCTTTTCCTGGTCGCTGGTAGTTTTGGGTTCCACTGCAATCTGAATGACAGGTTCAGCAAAGGTGATGGCTTCCAAGACAAAGCTGTCGTCAGAGAGGGTATCACCGGTGAAGGATTCCTTGAAACCAAGAGCAGCGGCAATATCGCCAGCCATGACTTCATCAGTATCTTCGCGGCGATCCGCATACATGCGGATCAAACGTCCAATGCGCTCACGTTTACCCTTGGTGGAATTGTTAATCGTGGTACCCTGCGTCAATTTGCCGGAATAAACACGGAAATAGGCCAGGCGGCCGACATAAGGGTCGGTCACAATTTTGAAAACAAGGGCGCGCAAGGGAGCATTATCGTCGGCAGTAAGTTCGACGACTTCTGAGGTATTATCCATGTTGGTGGCTTTGACAGCCAACACATCCAACGGAGAAGGCAGCAGGTCAATGACCGCATCCAAAACAGGTTGTACGCCCTTGTTCTTGAGAGATGAACCGCAATAACAAGGATACAACTTGCCAGCCAGAACGGCTTTTCGCAAGGCATCCTTGATTTCAGAAATGGTAATTTCTTCGCCGTCAAGGAACTTCACGGTCAGCTCATCATCGGTCTCGGCAGTGCGTTCAATCAGGGTATGACGAGCTTCCTTGGCTTGATCCAGCAGGTTGGCAGGAATTTCGCCTTCGCGTGGTTCGCGGCCAAGTTCATCTTCCCAGAAGATGGCCTTCATCTCGAGCAGATCAATCACACCCTTGAAGGAAGCTTCACTGCCGATTGGAAGCTGCATGGCAACCGGATTGGCACCCAGGCGCTGCTTGATGGATTCGAGGGATCGTTCAAAAGAAGCACCCACGCGATCCATCTTATTAATGAAACAGATGCGCGGGACGCCATAGCGATCGGCCTGGCGCCAAACCGTCTCGGACTGTGGTTCAACACCCTGGACAGCGTCAAAAATAACGACACCGCCATCCAGAACACGCAAACACCGCTGAACTTCAACGGTGAAATCAATATGACCAGGCGTATCAATGATGTTGATCTGATAGCCCTTCCATTCTGCCGATACAGCGGCAGATACAATGGTAATACCACGCTCCCGCTCCTGGACCATCCAGTCGGTGACGGTTGTGCCGTCATCCACCGAGCCAATGCGATGTGTTTTACCTGTATAGAACAAAATACGCTCAGTAGTGGTCGTTTTACCGGCGTCAATATGAGCAATGATGCCAATATTGCGATACTTTTCGAGCGGGAACTTACGCGGCATTCGATAAACCTCAGTTTACAACAAAACAAACACTACATGCGGTAGTGCGAAAAAGCGCGGTTGGCTTCAGCCATTTTATGGGTTTCTTCACGCTTACGAATAGCGGCACCTTGATTGGTAGCCGCATCCATCAACTCACCAGCCAATTTTTCGGGAAATGACTTACCGGCGCGAGAGCGGGATGAAGAGAGAATCCAGCGGATGGCCAGGGTCATACGGCGGTTAGTGGGGACTTCCATCGGAACCTGATAAGTAGCGCCACCAACGCGGCGCGGGCGAACTTCCATGACCGGGCCAACATTCTTCATGGCGGTATCAAAAATTTCAATACCAGACTTACCAGTTTTCTCCTGGACGATATCCAGGGTTTCATACATCAAACGCAACGCCAGGCTTTTCTTACCACGCACCATCATATGTTGAACAAATGTGGACAGAATGGTACTGTTGTACCGCAAGTCGGGCGGGGTCGGTCGAACTTCAGGCTTTCCTCTACGCATACCAAAACTCCGTGTTGGTTAAAATTGCAGCGAATAAAACAAACCCACAGGGCCAACCCTATCACGTACAGGGATCATTCCATAGCCCATGTGACCGGGGGCATTATATTACTTGGGGCGCTTGGCGCCGTACTTCGAGCGACCCTGGCGGCGCTTGGCAACACCAGTGGTATCCAAAGAACCGCGCACGATGTGATAGCGCACACCGGGTAAATCCTTGACACGGCCACCACGCACCAACACAACCGAGTGTTCTTGAAGTTGGTGACCTTCGCCAGGAATATAGGCTGTCACCTCGATACCGTTGGTCAAGCGCACACGGGCAATCTTGCGCAAAGCTGAGTTAGGCTTCTTAGGTGTCATGGTGCGGACAACGGTACAAACACCGCGTTTCTGCGGTGCGCCACCATCCTGACGGATACGGCGCTGCTTGTAGGTGTTGAGCGTATACTGCAAAGCCGGGGCTTTACTCTTGACTTTTTTGGATTGGCGACCCTTGCGGATCAATTGATTAATTGTGGGCACTTGCGCCTCCGAGAAAATATACTTGCTATTGACATATGAATGACGTTTTTCGAGCAAATCCCAAAAGACATCGGGACGATGCAGTGAGGCCATCCCCCCGGTTCGATTTGCCAGCAACTCGAACCGGGATTATCTCACTGTTGGAGATTGATGGCCTCACCTGTAATACACACAGATAAGCAACTTTCAACCTAAGTGCAACGGCTAATTATTTTATCACAGCCATATTTTGAAGTCAAGGAAGTTATTGCATCATCATTAAGTCTTCTCCCAAACCAAGCAAACCGGTCCCAAGTTTGGGTGGATGCACCTTTTCCTCATCCTTGCCAAAGCGAATGATATCGCCGCCTTCGTTGACCGCTTCCACAGCCAGGCCAAGTGATTGAAGTTCCTTCACGAGCACCCGGAAGGATGCAGGGATGCTGGGCTCTTCGATCTGTTCGCCCTTGACAATCGCTTCATAGGTATTGACACGGCCTTGAACATCGTCGGACTTGACCGTGAGCATTTCCTGCAAGGTATGCGCTGCGCCATAGGCTTCCAACGCCCAAACTTCCATTTCGCCGAAGCGCTGGCCGCCGAATTGAGCCTTACCACCCAACGGCTGCTGGGTCACCAGGCTGTATGGGCCCGTAGAGCGAGCATGGACTTTGTCTTCTACCAGGTGATGCAGTTTCAACACAGTCATAACACCTACCGTGACAGCCTGATCATAGGCTTCACCGGTCTTACCATCCCGAAGCAATTGCTTCCCGAGGGTTGGCAGTGGGACATGGGTTTCCAGGGTTACTTTGCGAGCCTCATCTGCCAACTGCTCGTCGGACAGGCTCTTTTCATCCACACCCATCGATTCCAGCCACAAACGGTGGCAGGCATTCATGGCATTGGCATCTACACGAACACGATCCCGGATCTTTGGAATTTCGAATGCAAGAATTCCTTCAGGGTCATATTCATTGTCTTTCAGCCATTCGTAGGCAGTGGATCGGCGGGCGTAATCCAGGTCGATCGCCAGACGGTTGACGTCATAACCGCGGGAACCGAGCCAAAATTCCAGATAGAGGCCGCGAACTTCATCATCATCACGGATACTTTCTGGTTCGTATTCCTGTTTTTTAAGCCAGCGCCAGGCCAGAGCCGCAGTTACCTTCCAGGCTTCATCCACCAGCCAGGCGCGGGCGAGTTCGGCTTCGATTTCTTCTTCTTTCGCGCCATCAAATACCGGGGTGATGGCACGATAACCCAAGCGCTTGGCTGCCCAACCCAGGTGAACTTCGAGCACCTGACCAATATTCATACGACCTGGTACGCCCAACGGATTCAAGATCAGGTCAACCTGAGTGCCGTCTTCGAGGAAGGGCATATCTTCGACAGGGACAACCCGCGAGATAACGCCCTTGTTTCCGTGGCGTCCAGCCATCTTGTCGCCGGCGGTAATCTTGCGGCGCTGAGCCACAGAGACGCGCACCATTTTATCCACACCTGCGGAGAGATCCGCGTTGTCGTCGCGAGTGAAAACCTTTACATCGACAACCTTGCCGCGCTCACCGTGGGGCATACGCAGAGATGTGTCTTTGACATCGCGAGACTTTTCACCGAAAATAGCGCGCAGCAGGCGTTCTTCGGGGGTCAGTTCCTTCTCACCCTTGGGGGTAATCTTGCCAACCAGAATATCGTTCGGGCCAACTTCAGCGCCCAGGCGGATAATGCCGCTCTCATCCAGATCTTTGATGGCATCTTCGCCAACGTTCGGGATATCACGTGTAATTTCTTCAGGACCGAGCTTGGTATCGCGCGCTTCTACTTCATATTTTTCAATATGAACAGAAGTAAAGCGGTCTTCCTGAACCAGACGTTCTGAAATCAGGATGGCATCTTCAAAATTGCCACCTTCCCACGAAAGAAAAGCCACCACCACGTTTTGACCAAGAGCCAGTTCTCCACCATCGGTGGAAGATGAATCGGCGATGATATCGCCTTTCTTGACAATCTGGCCTTTTACAACTGCCGGGCGCTGGTCGATGCAGGTGGATTGATTTGATCGCTGGTATTTGCGTAACTGGTAAGTGCGCAGCCCACCCGCGGTTTCGCGTAGAACAATTTCCTTGCCTGTGACGGAAAGAACTTCGCCAGCCATATCGGCTACCACTACCTGACCGGAATCCAGCGCGGCATAGTATTCCATGCCGGTTGAGACGGTTGGGATCTCGGGGCGCACCAATGGTACTGCCTGGGCCATCATGTTCGAGCCCATCAAAGCGCGGTTGGCGTCATCATGTTCAAGGAAGGGGATCAAAGCAGCGCTGATACCCACAACCTGGTGAGGAGCCACATCCATATAATCCAGGTTTTCCGGATTGGTAAAGATGAAGCCAGAATGGAAACGGCACGAAACGCGGTTGCCAACGTACTCGCCCTCATCGCTCAAAACTGCATTGGCCTGGGCGATGACAAACTTATCTTCAGCATCGGCTGAAAGGTATTCAATATCATTCGAAACGTACGGAGCAATCAAAATTTCGCGATCAAGTTTGGCGAGTTTTTGCGCAAGAAGCGCGTCGATACGATCCTGAACTTTGGCAATCACCTGTCCATCCACCAAGATATCTTCACGAAGTGAGCGATTGACAAGTTTGGGATCATTGGATCGCATGAACTTGATGACACGGCGATAAGGTGTCTCAATAAATCCATACTCATTTACCCTGGCAAAGGAAGCCAGACGGCCAATCAAACCAATGTTTGGACCTTCAGGGGTTTCAATAGGGCAAATACGCCCGTAATGCGAGTGGTGAACATCGCGGACATCGAAACCAGCGCGTTCACGGCGCAGGCCGCCAGGGCCGAGGGCCGAGAGGGTGCGCTTGTGGCGAAGTTCGGCCAGCGGGTTGGTCTGATCCATAAACTGGGAAAGCTGACTGGAGCCGAAAAATTCACGCAAGGCAGCCACAACAGGACGGATGTTTACCAGGGTGACCGGGGAAAGCTGTTCCTGGTCACGAATTGACATGCGCTCCTTGATGACGCGCTCCATGCGGCGCAAGCCGATGCGCAGTTTGTTCTGAATCAATTCACCAACTGTTTTGACACGGCGATTACCGAGGTGGTCAATATCATCGGCGTGTTCCACATTGTTATTAATCAAGATCATGCGGCGCACAAGCCGGATAATATCATTCTTGGTAATAGTACGGTGCGGGATCGGAATATTAAGATCCAATTTCTGATTAAGTTTGTAACGTCCAACGCGCTCGAGGTCATAATGCCGCTGGTCAAAAAGCTGTTCCTGCAAGAAAGCACGGGCATTATCGAGGGTAGCCGGGTCACCGGGGCGCATACGCTTGAAGAATTCGATTAGAGCGGCCTGGGCTATTGATATGCCTGAGGAAAGATCCCATTCAGGTTCTTGCTTGAGCGTTGAAGCTATGAACATACGATCGGGGTTGTTATCCACATCCGAGAAAAGGGAGAGGATCTCCTCATCCGAGCCATTATTCAGCGGTGAATCAGGGCGGCCATCATCGATTGCCGCCAGAGCGCGCAGGAAGACCGTGATGGGCACAGTGCGCTTGCGGTTAAATTTCAGGATAATGTAATCGTTCTTGCGTGTCTCAAATTCCATCCAGGCGCCGCGATCGGGGATCAACTTGGCCATAGCCAGGGAACGACCCGTGGCGCGATCTGAAGGGGCTTCAAAATAAACACCCGGACTGCGGATAAGCTGGCTTACCACCACCCGTTCCGTTCCATTGATAATGAATGTGCCCTTATCGGTCATTTCAGGAAAATCGCCCAGGAAGATATCCTGTTTGATCGGCTCAGGCACATCTGTACCGGCCAGCAGAACAGAAACATACAGCGGGCTGGAATAGGTCAGGTCGCGTTCAACACAATCTTCGATGGAATGTTTGGGATCACCGAACCAGTACTTGAGACCCCATTCCTGGGATTCTGTTCCACGGCTGGGGAAGTACAGTTTCATGCCTTTGTTATACGACTCGATCGGCGAGACTTCATGGAATAGATCGCCGAGACCTTCACGCTTAAGGCGTTCAAAAGAATCAAGCTGAACTTCAATCAGATCGGGCAAACCCAAATCAACTGTGATACGCGCATAATTTTTACGGGGAAGAGCGGACGCCATCGATTGCTCCTAATGGAACTGAGATGTTTAGAAATAGAAAAACCATCAAGCCACACAGCTTGACGGCGAAAGATTATTATAACGAAGGAAGGCCAAAACTGTCAATAAATTTGCCGAAAGATACCTGATTTTGAGCAACCTCCTGACCTCACTTTCTGAAACGAGTCACCCCAGGTTGGTTACCGGTAGGAATTCATTTACCACCTGGCGTGCAGGCACCGGCAAACGATAGGTTGCCTCGCGAACCAACATTTCCAACATAGTGTTTCCCAGAACGCCTTCAAATTGATGAAAAATCACCTCTAGCAAACGGGAATAAACTTCCGCGGCCGAAGCTGGAGATGTGAAAACAATCTGGTCATTGACGCCACTGACATTGATACTCAAATTCCAATCGTGAGCAGTAGCTTTGAAATTAACCTCCCGGATAATCTGGTTTAACATAATGCGACCAATTAATTTTTCAAATTTTTTCAGAAGATTGCTTACCAGATTGGAGAACGCGTAATGCAGGAGATATTCCGTCCAGGCTGTGGTTAACGGCTCGCAACTAAACAAGCGCAACTCAATCGGAGTTTCCACCCATCCATAGATTTCAGAGACACCACCGGCTGAATGCAAAATCTGGTCGCCTGTAATGAAAAGAGAATAAAACGGAGGGGCACCCAGCCCAGGGAATAACAAAAGGGCTTCAGCCCGCGGCCAACGCACCTGAGCCAATGCAGGTACAGGGTGCTCCATCCAGCTTTCAACTTGTTTTTCGAGGTTGAGCGCGCTTTTGGGTATACCGCGGTTATCGCATTTCTGTTCAATCAGTATCTTGAATATACGGACATCTTGTGGAGTAAGCGCCAACATCCGCAATCCCAATAAAGTACCGGGATTATTCCATTGCGCCGCGGACTTGGAACCGTTCAACAATTCCAGCCAGCCATTTGGATCTATCCGGTCAGAAGTGTTATTTGCGCTATAGACATTTACCAACTGGCCGCGAGCGAACAGTAGTATCTGGCTTACCTCCCCGGGAATATCCAATTCCACCATACCGGTTTGCTGATCAAGCTTGTAAGCCAGCAAGGCTTCACTTAACTTACCGGAGGGTACGTTGGATTGTTCAGCAAAAGCAGTGGGGATAATGGGATTCTTCATATAGATAATCCAATATTATATTAACACAAGCGCACTGAATTTAACCGTGCAGAGACATTTCAAGAACGTTTCAACAACTATGGTGTTTAAGGTTTTATTAATGCCATTGAATGGCGTAATATAAGTTGTAGAATTACGAAATAAAAGATACCGGAGGAAACATGGAAGAGATGACGGCAGAACTGGAAGTCAACAATAAACGCGAAATTTTTGGATGGGCAATGTACGATTGGGCCAACAGTGCCTTCAGCACAACCGTCGTAACCGTCTTTCTAGGCCCCTACCTGACAGCGATTACCAAAGCGGCTGCCGACTCACAAGGATATGTGTATCTTCTTGGATACCCGGTTCAATTTGACTCGTATTATACGTACCTGATTTCAGCTTCCGTGCTGCTCCAAGTAACCTTTCTGCCAATCCTGGGGGCGCTGGCAGATTATTCTCATCTACGCAAGCAAATGATGCAAATTTTTGCCATCCTGGGCTCGGTCGCCACAATCCTGATGTTTTTCATTACACAGGGAGGGCATTGGTTTGCCGGACTGCTATTCCTGGTAGCGAATATTGCTTTTGGCGCGTCAATGGTCTTTTATAACTCGTATTTACCCAGTATCGCATCCGAGGAAAAACGTGATTCGGTGTCTTCCTATGGATGGGCAATGGGATATCTGGGTGGAGGATTACTCCTGTTAATTAACCTGATCATTTTCCTGTTCAAGGATAAGATCGGGCTGGGCAGTGATCTGGTGGCCCGTATCAGCCTGGCATCTGCCGGCGTCTGGTGGCTGGTATTCTCCTTTTTCACCTTTACACGTCTGCGACCCCGTCACGCAGTTCGCAAACTGCCGGAAGGCGAAAATTACTTTACGATTGGGTTTAAGCAATTATCGGTGCTGATGAACTTCCCCCGATCCTGGGTTACAGCGTTGATGATGGCGCCGCTGTTGATCCCGGTGCTTCTGATGGTAGGGCTGCCAATCTGGATCGCACTGCTGCCTGGCGCAGGGCCAATCGCAATAATGGTCGTTTTCATAATAAAGAAATCAAAAACACTGCCAGAAGCCATGAAATTTCTGGCAGCCTACCTGCTATACAACGATGGTGTCCAGACAGTGATCAGCATTTCGGCCATCTTTGCGGCCAATGAATTGGGCATGGAATCGACCCAGTTGATTCTGGTTATCCTGATGATCCAATTTGTAGCCTTCCTGGGAGCCCTCGGGTTTGGGAAAATCGCAGGAATCATCGGTACAAAACAAGCCATCCTGGCCAGCCTGGTTATCTGGAGCGGTGTAACCATTTACGCTTTCGCCGGTATGAAAAGCATGGCGATCGTCATGGGTATTCAGCAACGCCAATTGGAATTCTGGGGTCTGGGCTTTGTTCTGGCGCTGGTGCTTGGCGGTTCGCAGGCACTCAGCCGCAGCCTGTTTGCGCAAATGATCCCGGTTGATCAAGAGGCGGAGTTTTATTCGTTTTATGAAATCTCCGAACGTGGCACATCCTGGCTTGGAACGTTCGCTTTTGGGGTGGTCAATCAGATCTTCAAGAGCCTGCGGTTGGGCATTCTGTCAGTGATCCTGTTTTTTATCGCCGGATTGATCCTGCTACCCTTTGTAAATGTAACCAAAGCAATGAAAGAGTCGAAACATACATAACCAGACGAGGCGTATTAAGATATTGCATTCAGATTGAGAAACCGACTGTAAATTTTATCCACTGTTTCGTAAAAATAAGCTCCGGGGCATGATGACCTCGGAGCTTATTTTTACATTTGGATGGTGATTTGAACTACTTGTGCCCAACGACCTCAAAAAAGGTCAGATGGGCTTCCTAACAGAAGTGTGAAGTTTCCTTCTCCAACGGTGCGATTAAGTGTGTCTATAACAAATTGGATTTTTCGCTCATTATCATACGGGCCAGAAATAAAAAACGGCTTGCCATCCATTCCGAATGCTACATGATCCAATCGCGGGTGACTGTCTGGCAGGTCTAATAACAGGTCTGCATGCGTTTCTCGAAAAGCAGGAGATGGCTGAAATCCGAGTTTCTCTGCATATTCCATGCCCCCGTAAATCACTTCGTGAGCAAGCTCAATTGAACATTTCTCAGGTTCTTCCGAGCACAATTTCGGAAGCAATCTATCAAAGTTTCTCGGTGATATATCAGATTTTATATAAGCATCCTTTATACCCAGGCAATAAAGATCTATCATATATGCTCCAAATATGATTTTGCCAGATGCTTGAATTCGCGCCACAATTACGGCTGTAATCCCTTGTTCGTGCCAACCCGCCATGATCCAGCAACCATAAAAAGGCAGGTTGCGCGCCTTTTTCAAATCCTGGGCTGGCTCAAATACCCTGGCCGAACGGATAAGAGAGTTTGGAATTTGCTGATTTATTTTTGGTTGTGGAGCAGTCTTCTTATTTTTGTTGGTTTTCTTGTTCAAGCTATTTTCCTTTCCTGCCTGAAGTGGTCAAGTATTCTTAATATGTTACCAAAACTTATTTCAACCGGGCGAAGAATCCCGCCATGCGGGCGATCCCGGCCTCAATCTTATCAATAGATGTGGCGTACGCCAGACGTAAATAGCCTTCACCGCCTGCCCCGAAATCAGTGCCAGCCAACACCGCGACACCGGCCTCATCCAGCAAGCGCCGGGCAATCTCACGTGAAGACAGCCCAAACGATTTAATATTCGGGAAAACATAAAAAGCACCACTGGGCACGCGGGTGTGCACACCCGCAATCGCATTGACCAATTCAACCACACGGTCACGGCGGCGTTGATATTCAGCCACCATCTGGCCGACAATATCCTGCGGGCCGGTAAGCGCTTCAATGCCGGCATATTGTGTAAAAGCCGCGGTGCAACCGGCTGAATGAGTGATGAGCAGTTCCAATCTTTCGGCCAGCGCCACAGGCGCGATCATATAACCCAACCGCCAGCCGGGCATGGCATAGGTCTTAGAAAAGCCGTCTACAATAACGGTGCGCTCCTGCATGCCTTCAAAAGCGGAAATATACGGTACGGTTTGCCCATCATAAACCAGACGGGCGTAAATTTCATCAGAAAGCACCCAGGCATTATGCTGCCGGGCTTTTTCGGCGATGTGCTTGAGATCGGCATAAGGGACGACCCCGCCCGTGGGATTGGAGGGCGAGTTAAGGATGATCAATTTTGTGCGATCTGAGATGCTCGCATCAAAGACATCCATGTCAAAAGAGAAATTATTTTCCTCTCGCAGGGTCACCGGAACCGGAACACCGCCTGTTACCTTGATCACAGCCGAATAGGTGGGAAAACCTGGATCCGGGTAAATCACTTCATCACCTGGGGAAACCAGCGCCAGCGGCGGGAAAAACAAACCAGGTTTGGTGCCTGGTGAAACAACTACCTGTTCGGGATGGATTGTAATGCCACGTTGCCGGCCAGCAAATTCTGCTATGATTTCGCGGAAACGCAAAATACCCGCCGAGGCAACATAGCGGGTTTGTCCATCACGAATGGCCTGAATACCCACTTCCCTGACGTTATCGGGGGTGAAAAAATCTGGCTGGCCGAGCTCAAGATGAATAATGTCACGGCCCTGGGCTTCCAGAGCCTGAGCGCGCGCCAAAACAGCATACGCCCCTTCGGGTTCAAGTGAAGTTACGCGATCAGTAAACATTTGCGCAGCACTTTGTCACAGCTTTGGCAGAACGATGGATTGTTGTTTCTGGTATTTGCCCTTCTTATCCGCGTATGAAGTTTCGCAGGGTTCATCGGCTTCAAAGAATAAAACCTGGGCCAGACCTTCATTGGCATAAATCTTGGCTGGCAACGGGGTGGTGTTTGAGATTTCGAGGGTCACAAAACCTTCCCATTCTGGTTCAAAAGGCGTCACATTTACAATGATACCGCAGCGGGCATAGGTTGACTTCCCCAGGCAGATGGTCAGAACACCACGCGGAATACGAAAATATTCAATTGAGCGGGCCAGCGCAAAAGAATTGGGCGGAACAATGCAGATATCACCGGAAAAATCAACCATGCTTTTGGGATCAAAATGCTTTGGATCAACCGTTGCCCCAAAAACATTGGTAAAAATCTTGAATTCATCAGCTACGCGCAAGTCATATCCATAAGAAGAAACGCCGTAGGAAATGACCCCCTTGCGCTCTTGTGTATTAACATAAGGTTCAATCATTTTATGTTCGAGCGCCATCTTGCGGATCCAATGATCAGGCTTGAGTCCCATATTTTTCTCCTTAAACAAAAGAATAACTTGCTTTTACTTGAGTATAAATCTGACGAATGTCAACTTGCCCGGCACTACTTGAATCGTCTGTTCGCGAATGCCGCCGCCGTAAACGATGGATAAGCGGTAATAGCCGGCTGGTAATTCCCCGGCTGCAAAATTTTCAGACCAGACATCATCACTGTTGACTGGATCAAGCTCCCTGGTGACGTAAGTTTCAAGCGAAGTTACTGACAGGGGATTTAAAACCCCGTCATTAATCCGCTGGACATTGATGACACCATCGACCAGATTACCGGTAAGTGACTGGATGCGCCCGGCAAGCACACCTGTTCCGGCCAGCGGAACAAGCCATAATTCGGGGTTACGATTGGAAAGGTAATCATTCAACCCAACCCGGACTTCAAAGTGCAAGTGACTGCCAATCGCCTTGCCGGTTGCGCCAACACGGCCAATTTGATCTCCTGTATAAACCTGTTCTCTGACCGCAACATTTATCTCAGACAAATGCCCATATAAACTAAAAACGGGTTGCTTCCCTGCAAAACCAGGAAAACGGTGGGCAATCACGACAACATTGCCGTAAAAAGCCGGAACCCAGGCCAGTGTGACATCCTTATCATTCCCGGCAAAAACAACCTCACCATCCGCGGCGGCCAGAACAGGTGTGCCCTGGTCATTTGGGAATTCAACTCCGTGATGAGGTTCGCGGATGCCGCTTTGGGTAGAACCATACCGGTAGGTAGCGTCAACCTTAATGTTATCTGTTGGTGGAATCGGACGCTTGAATAGAAAATGACCGGGCAGAATACAGCCAGTCTCCTCGATGGGACAGGTTTGATCCATATCAGGGATCGAGGTAGGCGTCGGGCCAGGAGTAACTCCCAATAAAGTACCTGGATTATTCCAAGTTGGGGAGGGTTCGAGCAGGGTAGGTGTGGCGCTGGGCGTGCGGGTGGATTGAATTTCAGGTTGCATGGTATCCACCGGGGATGTGCCAGATGGGAGAACTGCCGGTGTAGAGGTAGCTGGGACGGCTGTTTGCGGGTTACAGCCCATGCAAACCAGCAACACAAACACCAGTCCCAATAAAGTACCGGGATTATTCCATCCCAATAAAGTACCAGGATTATTCCATCCCAATAAGGTACCGGGATTATTGCATATTACTGAGTACAGATTTCTTCGTATCAAAAAATAAAGCCCGCGCGAGTTTCAAGCGATTTGCGAATTTCAGATTCCAAGGTTAGCGCCTGCGTTTCGATTTTCTTTAATTCTGCCAGGAGCAGCGAGCCAGAGGCTTTATCTACCAAACTGTTGACATTAATCCGCACATTGGTTCCGGCGGCTGTTAGGGCTGCGCGGGCCAGGGCCGCCCCTGAAGCGCCATCACTGATCGCGTTCAGGTTTCCAGAAGCTGTTACGATCGCGCCTAATTCCATTACACGCAGTGCCTTGCGAGTTACGCTCAACGGTACACGCGCAGCGTTCAGGGTGGCGTTCTCGATCTTGTCGGCACGCTGGCGGGCCTGCTCGGGTGTATCCCTGGGAAGCCGGAAAGCAGCCATAACATCTTCAAAAGCTGCGGCATCCTGCGCCACGGCTGCATTCAATTCAGCTCGCAGTTGTTCAGATTCTACCAGAATCGTTTTCATCCGATCTTCTTCTGCGACATACTTCTTTCGCCCAATCGTCAGGCCGGCAACCATGGATACGAGCCCGGCACCCATGGCCCCTGCGTATGCCGCTGCCGAGCCGCCGCCAGGGGCAGGGATTGCGGCAGACAACGCATCAAGGAAAACCGCCCGTCCGCTATCCGAATCAATTTGCTTAGTAAAGCGGACCGGGATTGTCCCATCCTCTTCCAAACCACCGGCCTCTTGAGCGGTGGAGGCCGCCGCCAGGCGTGTTTCCAGCACCTGTTCTGGAGAGAACTGATCAAGTTGCGTATACCAGACAGCAGCATCGAGCAACGCTTCCTGCGGGATCAAGCCAACCAACTCTGAATGATGAATTCCAACCCCATATCGCAAGGCTTCGCGCCGGATCGTTTCAATTACGCGCGCGAGCGGTGTTTGCCGGTAATCCGTCAAATTCATGGAGACTTGTGCCCGGCCTTCCACCAGGAAGCCTGCCGCCTTGACAAATCGAAAACCGCCCGAAGATTGGCGAACAGCCCTGGCGATTGTTTTGGCAATGGAAACATCCGAAGTGGTCAGATAGACATTGAAAGCTACCAAAGGCGCCCGAGCGCCGATCACTGTCGCGCCAGCCGCACCCAGATTGGCAGGACCAAAATCGGGTTTTCGCTCCGGGTTGGTTTGCACATCAACCTTCAAACCTTCATATTGCCCTTTGCGGATCACTTCTAAATTGGTGCGCTCAGGGCGGAGCGCAGCCGCCTCATATAAATAAACCGGAATATTAAGTTCGGAACCAACCTTTTGCCCCAGGCGTCTGGCCATTTCGACACATTCGGACATGGTAACGCCTGAAATTGGCACAAATGGTACAACATCTGTAGCGCCAATCCGTGGATGTTCGCCCGTATGAACATTCATATCAATCAATGCGGCAGCTTTCTGGATCACTCGAAAAGCTGCAAGTTCAACAGCATCCGGACTTCCGGCAAAGGTCAGAACAGTACGGTTGTGATCAAGGTCGGAAGAACGATCAAGAATTTTGACACCAGGAACGGATGCAGCTGCGACAATCTGGTCGACAACTTCCGGCCTGCGTGCCTCTGAAAAATTGGGAATACATTCAACGATAGGTGTCATTTTACAAAATCCTGACTTATAAGCTTGTGAATTGTTTTATTGATAATATTTCGCGGATAAATGGATTTTGAATAAAGTGGAATTATGCCACACAGCAACGCAATCGAAGACTTTTTTTAAGTATCCACGGCAATCCCCCCGATGCCTCTTCTGAACATTCCAACCCAATCGATTTGCCTGGCAAATCGTACCTGGATTATTCCATCCCAACAAAATACGGGGATTATTTCATGACTTTACTAAAAAAGCCTTAACCGCGGAACTCGCTGAGCTTAATTATTAACGAAACGGTAAAGAACTAACCATAATAATGACGATGCTTTATAAAATCTCTGCGTTCTCTTGCGTGCTCCGCGGTGAAAGCTCTTTTTGCAATGGTCTCTTCCATAATTCGATTTTTCAAACCGGGTCACAAGGCAGGCGAAAACCGAATGTGTTGCCATTATCTACCTGACTTTCCGCCCAGACTTCGCCATGATGCGCCCGAACAATGTATTCAACAAGGGCAAGACCTAAACCCAGACCCTCCCTGCTGCGCAAATGTGGATCCGCCATTTGTGCAAAACTTTTCCAAAGGATGAATAATTTATCGGATGGAATGTTTTGACCAATATTATTCACGGAAACGATTATTGAATTTTCTTTGAGCCAGGCGGAAATCGTAACCTCAGTTCCTGGGTTAGCAAACTTAATGGCATTATCCACCAATTGATACACTGCTTCAGTCAGTCGTTTTTCATCACCCAGAACCAGCGGCAAATCTGCGGGAAGATGCTCCTTCAATATGATTTGTTTTCGATTGGCTTTATAACCGGAAGGTATGAGCGCAGTTGCCACAACCTTGCTGATACTGACAGGCGCCAAATTTAGCTGGCCCTGTTTGCTGACAAAAGTTGCATAATTGATCAGGTTCTCAATCATTCCTTCAGCGGATTTAATATTGGATTGCAATTGTAAAAACTGGGCCTGCTGTTCAGGTTGCAAGGATCCAAGTCCATATTTTTCGATTAACTGTAAGGAAAATATGATGCTTACAAAAGGTGTGCGCAGCTCGTGAGAAATGACCCCCAAAAACGAAGATTTCAGATCGTCAAGTTCCATAAGTTGCTGGTTGGCGCTTAACAGAGCAGCATTCACGCTCTCAAATTCATGGGTGCGTGCCTGGACTTTTTCCTCAAGGCCTTTATTTGATTCACCCAGAAGGGTCGCCAGATGCTCTACTTCGGCCAAATGTTTTTGAAGTACGCCATTGGCTTCCTGTAACTCACGCTCTGCCTGCCGGCGAGCGGTCGTATCCTGTTTAATAGCAACAAAGCGTTTGATCTGACCATCTTCAAAGCGAACAGGTGTGATGGATTGCTCTTCATAATACAGGGTTCCATCTTTACGCCGGTTGATAATCTCGCCAAACCAGGTTTCTCCAGCCAAAATCGTATCCCACATCCCCTTATAAAAGCTTGGATCGTGTTGTCCAGAACTTAAGATGCTGGGAGTTCTGCCAATTAATTCGCTGATGCTGTAACCTGTCATCCTGGTGATTGCCGGGTTAGCCCATTGAATTATGCCTTTTAAATCGGTGATCAATACGCCGTTGGTTGCCGCGTTCATTGCCACACTTTGCACCAGCAAATCATATTGCGAAGCCCACAGCGGCATCGCATCCCTGAGAACAGCCTGGATAAGCCTGACCCTGCCATCAATAGCAGGCAAGGGGCTTAATGATATATCCACCGGAACTTTGGCGCCAGACTTATGCAAAGCGCTCAATATTGGGCGATGCCCCATCGCCCTGACAGTTGGTTTGCGAAGATAGCCTTCGCGCAATTCCTTATGTCTTATAAATTGGCCGGGTACCAGGATATCAACGTTTTGACCCAGTAATTCTTTGGGCTCATATCCCAGAAGAGGCAGACAACGCCCATTGGCATAAACAATCTTACCCTGGTCATCAACAATGACAATAACATCCGGGCTATTCTGAAGCACAACCTCAGCGAAACTCCCTAGTGGGGCTGTTTTCGACAATTTTTCTGGCGCTGTGTTTCCGACAAAAAAAGGGGCCGTACCCTTTGAAGCCTGTTGTATAAAAGGCGGCTTATGCTCAATCGCCAATATCGGGCGTAACTGAACATCGATTGTGGAAATATGGGCGCGCAACCAATTCTCCAAATCTTTTTTTAAATACAATATCTGCTCCAGGTTTACCTCTTCGTGCGCAGAAATCGACAATTGTAACTGAGTGAGCTTTTCGCGGAATTTTTGATGGTCAGTCCGGTTGGCATCCGCTGCCGGGCAATTGTACTGATCCATCATAGCCTCTTCGTGAGGAAAATGGGTGTGGGAAAATTGTGCAAAGCGCGCCAGGGCTTTATCAATCGTAGCCATATCCTTGCGACTTTCAACGGTATCTTCAAATTCATTGAAACGCCTGAGCCATTCCTTATGCTCGGAATCAATGTTGAATGAACCGGTGGTCATTAAGTGCTCATCCCACTCAATTGCCATTTACAGCCTCCAGACTTTGTAACGATCCTGGCATACCCAAAAACCGGAGCTGCTCAAAGGGGTTTACCATATTCAAAGCAGGTTTACCTGTTATAGATTGGTTCATTGCGACAACTTTCATTCCTTACCCCTCGCGATCACATTTTGGTGTTTTTGCATCAAACAAATAACCGAAACGCGTTATGCCATATTGTGACCTGGGGCTTGAGAGATTAACAAAGTTTTTAGTACTTCGAAATTGGATTTTTGCACAAAAGCAAGAAAACTTCTCATCGCAAAGCGCCCTGTGGGAACAAAGCGCACGGAGAAGACATGGAAATGTACTGCGTTTTCTATTTACTGCACTTCTCTGTGAAATCTCCGCGTAACCCTGTGTAAATCTTTCGCGAAGCGGCGCTTGCCCAGGTTAGTTTTTTGGTTTTGTGCTTCCCAATATTTGATGTTAAAAGTATAGCACAGCCCTTATCTGATTGAGATAAAAAAAGAAATTGAACAACAGGTTTGCATCCTGCCGTCCAATTTAAGAGCTGAATTCATTTAGAAACGAATATGGATATCTTGTTTCTGTGCTTAGATTGCCCGCCTGCCGTACCAAAAACGTTTCCAATCTCCGCCGCTGCTCTGCAATGCCAGGAAAGTGTAAAGCGCGCCTGCCCAGAAACCCAGCACCATCATCAAAACAACCCAAATGAGCGCAGCCAAAATTCTATTTTCGCGGAATACGATCCAGCACGAAAAGAGACTGAATCCTACATACAGATCCACCAATGAAACAAGGCCCCAGGGCATGGCTAAAAGCCTAGAGCCTTCTGACGAAAAGTTACCGAGCGTAAACCCATAGATCAGGATACCTGTCATCGCCAACAAACCTACCAGAGAGACAATTTTTGCAATTCTCATCTTCATTTATCCTTTTTTCCAACAAAAAACGAAAGAGCCGGCACGCAGTTTATCCCGAACGATAAGAATTAAGATCGGGCGCGAATCGCCGCAAAACCATAAGCACCCGGGCCGATGTGCACACCAATTACTGGCGTGAGATTGGCTACCAAAATGCTTGCATCAGATCGAATACTGCTTGTCAATGCGCGCAGCTCTGCAACACGTTCGGGGGCATCGGTATGTAAAATAGCCAGGCGTTCCAGTGGGCCAACCTGTTGAAGCAATTCGAGCAAGCGCCGGGTGGCATTTTCTCTGGTTCGAACCTTTTCATTGCCTGGGTGGCCATCGTACATGGTCAAGATTGGCTTAATTTTTAACAATGCCCCAAGGTTGGCAACAAACTTATTCATTCGACCACTGCGGTTCAAAAAATCCAGGGTATCCAGAGCAGCAAAAACATAACTACGCTTTATTTGATTGTTAAGTGCGGCAATAATTTCTTCAACTGAATTCCCAGCTTCAGCCATTCTGGCAGCAGTCTCAACCAGAAAACCACTCCCCAGACTGAGCTGACGGGAATCAAAAACCGTCACAATAACTGAGGTGGTTTCCCGAGCCGCAATTCGGGCAACATTCACCACGCCGCTTAATGAAACAGAAATATGGATGGATAGTATATGTGTGGCCCCCTGTTCAGCCAATGCACCATAAACGCCATGAAATTTATTCAGGGAAGGCACCGCAGTAGTGGGATGAACCGGAAACCCGGGAAGTTTTTTATAGAATTCTTCCCGGGTTATATCAATCCCATCCAGAAATCCCTGGTTGCCAACGTTAATATAGAGCGGCACAATACAAATTCCAAGCTCCGAAATTGTTTCCGCCGGCAAATCACAGGTGCTGTCAGTTACGATGCGAACCTTCATCAACAAATACCTTATAAAACCAACAAAACACCAAACGCAACTTCAATGAACAGGCTGAACCAATTTGACTGTGAATAAGATTTATCCAGAATAATCGAAAGCATGCGGGCTGCTGCTATCGCCAGATAACCGACACCCAACATAAAGAAAGCTGGATGCCCAAGAAAAAGTGGAACAAGCCCGAGTCCGATGAACAAGCCTCCAAAAACCGCCCTAATCTCAGACACGCCGCGAACACCGTTGGGAGAGAGACCTATAAAACCATAAGCCGCCGATGGTTTTAGTAAAGCCAGCAAACCAGTAGCAGTAGTTGCCAGGGCTGCAAGAACTTGAAACAACATGATTAGATTCAATCGACCCACTCCCAAGAGATATTTACAAGGCTAGATGGCATGAACTAAATTTTCCTGCCAACGGAGAACAACTGTTTATGACATTGAGCAAACTAAAGAAGTTGTGGAAACACATCCTGCAAGGCTTGATCAGGAAGAATGATCTTTCGACAAACCTTCGGGATACGATTCATTTAATTGATCCAACAAGCCAAAAATCTCTGAATCTTCAGGAATATCGGACATCGAGTGGCCATAATGCACAAAACGTGCTACGCCATTCTTATCGATCAGTACCTGGGCGGGCATGCGGCCCAGTTTGAACAAGTTAACCTCCTGCCCATAGAGCTTGAGAACGCTTGCATGCGGATCGGGCAAACCGACAAAAGGTAAATTGTGCTGATGCCAATAAAGTTTAAAAGCTGAAGCATCCTCCGGACCGACAACGATCACTTCAGTTTTTCGTTTGGAAAATTCATGCTCATCCTGGCGCAACTGCGCCATATGCCTCTGGCAGAATGGTCAAAGAAATCCGCGATTGAAAACCAGTAGCACATTGGATTTGCCGTTGAAATCTGACAACCGAACCGTCTGACCGGCATAATCAACCAGGGCAAAATCAGGAGCAGGTAGATCAAGCGAAATTTTAGGCATTTTTTTACCTCAAACTGCCGGGCTTAATTTGGAGCGAGAGTGATGGAATAAATATTCAGCCGCAAGGCTGATCGCAACCAAACCGAATGTAATCCATGTGGGATTGGCAATCACTGCAAGTGTGGAAAATTTGGCAGAAATTCCCGCTAATGCCCAGAGTATCACGAATGCATAAGCCAGGTCACGCCGCGAGAAAATTACCGCTGCGGTAATGATAAACACCACAAAAAGAACAATCATCATCCAGGTTTCAGGCGCGATGCCGAAACGATCCCATTTCAGGTAATCAAGCACATCAGTTACATTCGCCACGGTCGCAACGGTGATCCAGCCCAGATAGATGCTGAAAGTAAGGTGCGTTGTCCACTTTTCAGCCGGAGTAACCTGAGAACGTGCCACGCCCAGCCGCAAATAGGTAATGATCAAGGTGGAAAGCAAAACCAACATCGCAACCAGGGTCAATGGGAATAGCTGATAATGCCAGAAGAAAATCCAGGCACTGTTGGCAACTCCACCCAGGGAAATCCACCAACCGGTTGCCCGCAGCCGCGGATTTTCTCTTTGAGAACCCAGCGCCTGGAAAATGGCAAACGCAATCAATCCGAGGTAAATTAAACCCCAAATTGAAAAAACATAACCGGCTGGAACAAAATATACTTTGAACTGGTCGGAAATCTGACCGGTATTCATGCCGTTCAGGGGAAGCGCGTTCGCCAGCCCATTTACAAATAATGTAATCAGGATGGTCAAAACCACAGTAATTTGTCGCACAATATCTTTCATGTTTTTGTCTCGCTTTTACTTCCAAAATGGAATATTTATCACCACGCAAAGTAGCAAATAATTTAAAAACTTGTCCTTGTCAGGTTATATTCCGTATGATGCCAAATGAACGGCTTTCTTATTCAGCCCGCCATCAGTAACTTCCCTGACCAGGGCCGTATGCCAATGATCAAAACATAACACCAGCAAAATCGTATGAAGCAATTTGCTTTTATGACACTGTGTATATCATATATTTTACATCATTTGTAAAACTTTTGTAAAGCTTTATGCTACAAAAACCAGGTATTCTTATACAACACTAACAAATTAATCCCAGCTTCTGCGAGAAAGCTAACAACGGCGTGGCTTTTGGGTATATGGGAAAACCCCCACGAGTTGCAGCTCCAGTCAATCAAAAACCATTACCCGCTTGCGATGGGTAATGGTTTTTGATTGACAACAGGTTCAAACCCAGCCAGAAATTTTATTTAGCATGGATTGCGATTGCATTATCGATGGAACTGGTGCGCCACTTGCGTTTATCGCGAGCCAGTAATTCATCCGCCGAGCGCGGTCCCCAGGTGCCAGGCTTATAAATAACCAATTCGGGCGAATCGGTACCTTCCCAACCTTGCAGCACCTGGTCTATCAAATTCCAGGCAGCTTCGATTGCATCGGAACGGGTAAAAAGCGAGGCGTCCCCTTCGATGGCTTCCAGTAGTAAACGTTCATAGGCATCCGGCAGCAGAGCGCCATTGAAAGACGAGTGATACAGGAAATCCATGTCCACCGAGCGCATATCCTGGTCAGAATCGGGCACCTTGGCCTCAAAGCGCAAATGGATACCTTCATCCGGCTGGATGGTCAGCGAGAGGATATTGGGGGTGAAATCTGCATCTGAAGGCATGTGGAACATGAGGTGCGGAGGGCGTTGAAATTCAATAATGATCTCGGAAACCTTCCGGTTTAAGGCTTTACCCGACCTTAAATAGAAAGGCACGCCTTTCCAGCGCCAGTTGTCAATATACAACTTAAAAGCGGCAAAAGTGGGTGTCTGTGAGCCTGGCCCAACACCTGCCGCGTTGCTGTAACCGCTGTACTGCCCACGCACAGTGTCCTGAAGAGACAGAGGGCGAATACTGTCCAGAACTTTGGCTTTCTCATTGCGGATGGAATCGGCATTGAAAGAGGAGGGCGGTTCCATGGCAACCAGCGCAAGCAGTTGAAGGATATGATTCTGGAACATATCCCGCACGACACCGGCGCTGTCATAGTATCCGGCGCGATGGCCTACATCCAGATCCTCAGCAACCGTAATCTGAATATTGTCAACATAGCGCCTGTTCCAGACCGGTTCAAAAATCGTGTTCGCAAAGCGAAAAAACAGGATATTTTGAGAAGTTTCCTTGCCCAAATAATGATCGATACGATAAATCTGGTTTTCATCAAAAACAGTGTGTAAAGCGTGGTTCAAGTTTTGCGCGGAAGCCAGATCGATGCCAAATGGTTTCTCGATGATGATCCGCCGCCAGCCATCCAGTTCATCCGCCGGACGGGTCATGTTCGCCGCTCCGAGATAACCAGCCACAGGCGCGTAATACTCGGGAGCAGTAGCCAGATAATAGAGACGATTGGCTGGGCCGTTCTCCAGTTTGGTCAGGAAAGCGCCCAAAGCCGGGAAATCGTCGCCGTGCTCAAGATTGCCCTGAAAATAGTGAACCCTTTCGGCAAATTTTTCCCAAACTGCCGGGTCAAAGGTTTCAGAGCTGTTTTGCGAAACGCCATCGCGTAAGTAAACGCGGAAGGTTTCGTCAGTATAAGGCCGGCGCGCAAAACCAATGATATTGGCGCAATCGCTCAAACGCCCTTTTTTAAAATTGTTATACAAGGCAGGAATGAGCTTACGCCAGGTAAGGTCACCGGATGCGCCGAAAATGATAATTGAAGTGTTTTCACAAACCTGTTCCATTAGTCCGCCTTCTTGATCGCGTGCCCGCCAAACTGGTTACGCATGGCTGCGAGCATTTTGGCAGCAAAGCTCTCAGATTGGCGGCTGACAAAACGAGCCTGTAAAGATAATGTAATTACCGGGGCAGGTACATCCAGGTCCATGGCCTCGGACACGGTCCAGCGCCCTTCACCGCTATCAGCCACCCAGCCCTTAATGTCGCTGAGATCACTATCCTGATCAAGGGCGCGGGCGGTCAGATCGAGGAGCCAGGATCGTACAACACTACCCTTTTGCCAGATATGTGAGATTTGGGCCAGATCAAGCGCAAAGTCTTTTTTGGCCTTCATAATTTCAAAACCCTCGGCGTAGGCTTGCATCAAGCCATATTCAATTCCGTTATGGATCATCTTCGTAAAGTGGCCTGCCCCATGCGGGCCGACATGACCCCAACCTTCATTGGCCCCAGGCGCCAGGGATTCGAAAACCGGTCGGGCCATTGCCACTGCCTGGGCTTCACCGCCAATCATCAGGCTATAGCCTTCTTTAAGTCCCCATACGCCACCACTGGTACCCACATCCAGGAAATTAATTCCTTTCTGCCCAACTTCGGCCGCGTGACGAATGGAATCTTTATAATTCGAATTTCCACCATCAATTATGAGATCACCTGTACCCAGGCGCTGCGCGAGTGCGAGGATAGTATCATCCGTGATCTTTCCAGAAGGCACCATAACCCACACAACGCGCGGGGCAGGCAGCCTGGCAGCAATTTCATCAAGTGTGCGCGCTCCCACTGCGCCATTCGCTTCCACGGCCCGGATGGCATCTTCAGAAATATCATAGGCCACCACACGGTGCCCGGCATTTAGCAGGCGCTCAACCATATTGGCACCCATTTTCCCCAATCCAATCATTCCAATATCCATATCAATCTCCTTCATAAATTTCGTTCCTGGCTTTCCCAACAGGAAAGATAAAATCTCGGTTCACAGATTCCGCAAATGCATTCAAATACAAAAGCTCAGTTCAAGGAAACGCAAGAAATATTTCGCTCAACAAAAAAAATAGTAACTGCTCACGGGGTGGGTGCTTTTTGACAGAAACCCATCCTCGCGAAGAACGCGCGAGGTGAAAGAACCCTC
>CAIWAX010000041.1 GCA_903910795.1 uncultured Anaerolineae bacterium | reverse complement strand
TAAAAGATAAAGAGGAGAAAAATGACCACTGTATCAAGTCCTAAAGTACACAAAACTAATATAATCCTTTACATAATTGGAATTCCCCTGATCCTTTGCATTCTTTGTTTTGGCTTTATGTTTGTCTATACCGCCGGACAAAAAGCAGGTATTTTTCCGACAAGTATTCCAACCTTTACTCCGGATACCTCCATCGCTGCGGTTCAAACTGCCGCAATTGCCACATACCGGGCATCACAACCAACGAAGGAACAGATACAACTCACGTCCACACCGGTTGCGCAAGTTGCTACCCCGTTACCAGAAAACACAGAAACGCCAGCACCCACACCAATCGCTATGATTCCTTTAGACTTATCGCAATTCATGGATGCATATAATAGCCTTACCGACATGCAAAAAGAGGATTTCAAAAAACAATATACTGGCCAATGGGTTTCATGGTCTGGTAAAGTATTTGATGTAAACAATGATTCGAGTATAGATGTCAATATTCCGAATACTTTGGTGAGCCTGGTTATTTTGGGAGGTGTTTCACATGCGGACGCAATTCAGGTATCAAAGAATTCAACGATTAGTTTCATAGGTCACATCAAAGACATTAATGATCTTCTCGGAATGCATATTTACCTTGATCATGTCCAATTGATTAAGGATGGATCACCTACCAACATGCCATCCCCTAATATTCAGCCCGCTCCCACTTCCGCCCCTGCTTCAGTTCAAATTTACAAAATAGGCGATATTGTTCAGGTTGGTAATGTCACTGTTGTTTTGAATAGTGCTAACTTGCAAGGCGGAAAACTTAGCGCCAATTTCACGATTGAAAATAAAGGTTCAAAAGATTTGGCTGTCAGTTCAATACTTAGTTTTTCCGCAAAAGATAGCGAAGGAACAAAACTGGATCAGGATATTATAGGTTGTGGCACCGGTGGCCTTGATGGAAAAGTATTACCCGGCGATAAATTGAAAGGTGATATTTGTTACGGCGGTGTCAAAACCAGCACTGCCAAAATTTACTATGAAGCAGAGTTATTTAGTTCCGGTGCCGTTGTTTGGCAAATCCCATAAACGCCCCGCAATCACGCACAGTGCATATTTGGAGTTACCTCAACACAACACTTACGCATACAATAAATTTTATTCAACTGCAGACACCATTACATCTTTATAACCCTTGGCAAGTGGTCTAAAGTGCCCTATTAAAAAAGCTTGCATGGGGTGCAAGCGGCCAAGAGTTCAAATCTCTTGGCCCCGACTTAAAAAGACCGCCCGAGGGCGGTCTTTTTTTATCAAAACCTATGACCCTTTCCAACCCACCCACCAACCGCCATGCCCTGATCGCCTTTATTGCCGCGATCCTTACCATTGTGTCTTTCTGCATTGGTGTGGCACCCATTCCTTTAACGGGCCTGGTTTGTTACCCGGCTGCTATTCTTTGGGGAATCGTTGCAATGCTGTTTGGCGTGAGGAGCATGCGCCAATTGCACAGCAGCGGCGAGCGCGGCCGCTGGATGGCCTGGTTTGGCATATCGTGCGGGGCGCTGACCATCCTGATGATCCTGTTTTTAATAACGCTGACCATCATCATTCTTTTTTATGGAATGAGTGCCATCCACCCCATCTGGCCGCAGTATATTGGCCCGACTTTATAATCCAACATTTTTTTGCCAAATTTGATCAAAGACCTTGCTCCCCAATCATTTACAAAACTCTTACCCCATTTTCATTGACTTAAGGTATCCTTATAGGCGGGAGTGCATAAGTCCCGGTGGGCTTTCCGGTCTTCAAAATCGGCATTGGGTCGCGTTGCGGTCCAGGGTGGGTTCGACTCCCATGCACTCCCGCTCAAATTTCGCCCTGGGATACAGCGTGTGATCATGATAAAAGCAGTTGGTGTTGCACGTTTTCCCATTCTTTGACAGGTAAATTATGCCCATCCCCGATCAAGATGTAATTAACGCTATTATTGCCCGTGTTTTCTCAGTCACCGATATCACGCTGGGAGACACCGGTTCTGATTTCATTCTCCGCTACCGCGGTCAGCTTCTTACGGATTCCATCGAAGCTTTTGACCGCTTGACCGAGCTTTTGCGACCCTACGGTTTGATGCCGCTTTTCCGTAAAGGAGAAGATGGCGGCCATGTCATCCTGTTGGTAGCAGCCATGCCGGACCCTAAACCGTCCAATTACTGGATCAATATCGGATTATTTTTTCTGACGGTCATCTCTGTGGTGTATACCGGGATGGGTTATACCGATCCTTCGCACCTGGCGGGGGTCAGTGATAATACGCGCCTGTTGTGGCTGTCGCTGATATATGGAGGCATTCCCTTCGCCGTCAGTCTGCTGGGCATCCTTTTATCGCACGAGTTTGGTCATTACCTGATGACCCGCCACCACAAGACGGCTGCAACGCTGCCGTATTTCATTCCGTTCCCAACCCTGCTTGGCACAATGGGGGCTGTCATCGTCTGGAAGCAGCTTCCGCGCAACAAACGCATCCTGTTTGATGTTGGCATCGCCGGACCCCTGGCTGGTTTGGTGGTGGCCATCCCGGTGGTGTTGATTGGGCTGCTGGGTTCCAAAACCGGGCCAGTACTGGCATCTGATGGCGGCTTTATTGAAGGAAATTCCATTCTGTACCTGCTGGCCAAACTGGCTGTGTTTGGGCAGTTGCTGCCCTCCCCGGCCAGCTATGGCAGCCTTTCCCCTGCTCTTTACTGGTTGAAATACTTTTTTACCGGGCAGCCTATGCCAATTGGCGGTACAGATGTATTTATTTCGCCGGTGGCCATGGCAGGCTGGGCGGGATTGCTGGTCACATCGCTAAACCTCATTCCCGTTGGGCAACTGGACGGCGGGCATGTCATGTACGTTTTATTCGGGAAAAAACTCAAATACGCCATGCCTGTTATCCTGGTGCTGATGGCAATCCTGGGTTTTTTCTGGAATGGCTGGTGGCTGTGGGTAGTGATGCTGCTTTTCCTGGGCCGTCGTTCCGCGGATCCACTGGATCAGATCACAGAGCTTGACCCCGGCCGGCGCGCACTGGCCTGGTTCATGATACTGGTCTTTATCATCGTCTTTATCCCGGTTCCACTTATTTCTTTCTGAGTATCCAAGACATGCATCGAATTCCAGCCCTGCTGCTGATTGCCGCATTTCTCCTGGCTGCCTGCAGCCCCGCTACTGGTCTCATCACGGAATCGCAGCCAACCTCCACACCCACGCCAACCGCGCCCCTGCCAACCCCGCTGGTCTATACCCCGACCCCCACTGCTACCCAAATTCCGGATGTAGGCAGCAGCCCGGACAAGCTTAAAGGAACTGAAATCCGGGTCTGGCATGGCTGGGATGGATCAACAGCCAGTCTGTTCGACCAGATGGCCAGCGAATTCAGCTTGACCAATCAGTGGGGCATCAAGGTTTCTGTTACCCGCTATCAAAATTTGAGCCTGCTGGCAGATGCTATGGGAAAGGCACTCTCAACGCCGGAACAGCCTGACATTGTCGTAGCCTTGCCCGAACAAATCCTGGCATGGCAAACACAGGTTCTTGACCTCACGCCTTACACTGTCCAGCCAGGAATTGGTTTCGACACCTGGGATTTGCTTGCCAATTTTGGAGATCAATCCAGCGTGGACGGGGTTCGATACGGCCTCCCGGCAGCCCGCACAGCCCGGTTTGTATTTTACAATGTCAGTTTCGCCCACGACCTGGGCTTCGCCTCGGCGCCCCATACGCAGGATGAATTCCGCAAACAGGCCTGCGCGGCGAATGCTTTCTGGAAAAAAGATAAAGATCTGACAAATGATGGTTACGGGGGGTTGGCGCTGGATGTAAATTCCAACTGGCAAACCCCCTATTCCTGGTTGGCGACCAACGGCGGCAAGGTATTTTCGGGTGGTGAGGTGCTTTTTAATACCCCAGACAATATAAAAGCGCTCGAATTTATTTCCAACCTGCGCGCAGATAATTGCGCCTGGCTGCCGGATTCGGATTCAAATTATGAATTTCTGGCTAACCGCCGCGCGCTTTTTATCACGGGCGGCTTGAGCGATATCGGCGCTGAAAATGTGGCTTTCAGCACAGTATCATCCCCGGATCAATGGACCGTCCTGCCTTTCCCGGGGCAGGATGCCGGCATCGTGATGTACGGTCCGGATTACGCTGTATTAAAATCAAACAGCGCGCATCAATTGGCCGCCTGGCTGTTCATGCGCTGGATGATGGATGCCAAAAACCAGGTGCGCTGGACTTTGGGAACCGGTTTGTTTCCGGTGACAAATTCAGCCATGGGCTCCTTGAAAACAAACAGTTCTGCCACGCCGCAATGGGCCGCGGCATTGGATCTACTCCCCCTTGCCAAGAGCTATCCGTCAACCGCAGCCTGGAGCCAGGCGAATAAAATCCTGGCGGATGGTTTTATCGCCTATTTTCGGAGTTACCCATCACAGCCTCTGTCAAACGTTCTGGAGCAGATGGATGCGATCATGAAAGATCTATCTAAAAAGTAGCCCGGCAGGTTGGCCTATCCAAACCTGTATTTTATTCATACTTCACAACTACCATAAAGGAACATTCCATGGAATTCACACAGCTTGGCCGTACCGGATTGAAAGTATCCCGTTTATGTCTCGGGACAATGAACTTTGGGCCGTTGACACCCGAGAACGATAGTTTCGCTATCATGGATAAAGCCCTGGAATTGGGGATCAATTTCTTTGATACCGCCAATGTCTATGGCTGGAAACTCGGCGAAGGTGTTACCGAACAGATTGTGGGACGCTGGTTTGCGCAGGGCGGCGGACGGCGTGAAAAGACAGTGATTGCAACCAAAGTCTTCGGCCGGATGGGCGATTGGCCCAACCAGCAGCGGCTCTCCGCCCTGAACATCCGCCAGGCCTGCGATGCCTCGCTCAAACGTCTGCAAACCGATTACATCGATCTATACCAATTCCACCATGTTGACCGTCTGACCCCCTGGGAAGAGATCTGGCAGGCTTGCGAAGTATTGGTACAACAGGGAAAGGTGTTGTATGTTGGTTCATCAAACTTTGCTGGCTGGCAGATTGCCAAGGCCAATGAAGCTGCCAAAGCCCGGCATTTTATGGGCCTTTCCAGCGAACAGAGCCTTTACAACCTGAATGACCGCATGATTGAGTTGGAAGTCATCCCGGCTTGCAAAGATTACGGTCTTGGCCTGATCCCCTGGTCGCCGCTGGCGGGCGGCCTTCTGGGCGGCGTTCTGCAAAAGATTGAAAAAGGCCGCTCGGCGTCAGAAGACATGCAGAAGGAAATCGAGAAGAACCGCGCCAAACTTGAAAAATGGGAAGCCTGGTGCAAGCAAATTGGCGAAGGCCCCGCCGATGTGGCCCTGGCCTGGCTGCTCAGCAACCCGATCGTGACCGCCCCGATTATTGGGCCGCGCACTATGGAGCAGCTGACCGGTTCGCTGCGTGCGCTTGAGATCAAGCTGGATGCGGATGCCCTCAAAGCCCTGGATGAAATCTTCCCCGGCCCAGGCGGCGAAGCTCCCGAAGCTTACGCATGGTAGTAAAAAAGTGGGCCAACAGGCGATCTGTTGCCCCACTTTTTTATTGGGTAAATTTCCATGCTGTCAGGATAAACAAAATTCCTGTTATTCGTGTTACCATTAGACATCAAAAATAGACGGGAGGCACCATGTATATCTTTGTTCGCGTTCATGCCCTGATAACTATTATTTTTGGTATCCTGCTCATGTTGTTTGGACTTGGTCTGGTGGTTGTTGGGTTTGTCCAGAATGCGGCCGTGGTAGATTTGGTCAATAATTTCTGGCTGGCTGGCAGCACCATGCGCATGGTGGATGCGCGTTTTTATGCTTCTGCAATTGGGCTGTCCATCTTCTTGCTGGGTCTGGCTGTAGCAGCGGCTGGTGAGTTGCTGATGGTCTTTGCAGATCTGGCGAACAACACTCGTGAGACAAACCTGACCCTGCTCCGGATGCGCAAGGCTGACCAAAACCCGGTAGTCTATTCCACTTTACAGCCGGTGGTTGTGCAACCCGCCCAGGCAGGCCCGGTGGAGATCAAATTCACTGGCATACAACCCGTGGAAATAGTTCCAGCCGCTGTCACCCCGCCAACAGCTTAGAAAATATACCCGGGATTTTCCACGGGGCTCCTTCTAAATTTATTGCCCATCCATGCAAATTGGGTGGGCAATTTCAATTCTTCTCTCGCAAATTAGCGGTCTTTGATCTCCTGGGTGCCGTCTGCGTACCTGGCAAAACGGCCAGCCACGCGGGAATGCACAGGATCATTTCGATCCCAGGGCCAACCACCGAATTCGGTACGGCGGTAATCATCAAAGGCCTGATAAATTTCTTTTTCGGTATTCATCACAAAGGGCCCATACTGCACCACCGGCTCGGCAATCGGGCGGCCTTGCAGCAGGAGCAGCCGGATCGATCCCGATCCAGCTTGCAGGGGAATTTCCTGATCAGGTTGAAGCTCAGCCGAATGTTCTGCTGGAATTTCCCTTCCGGCAGCTCGCAAAGCTGGGCCCTCAAAGAAATACAACGCACGTTTGACGGCAGGATCAGCAGCCGGAAGGTTCCAGGCTGCGCCGGCCTCCATCTCAATGATCCAGATAGCCACAGCGTTAGCCGGGTCGGCGGCCCAAGAATCGGGAGCGGGCGAAATCGCCTGCACGCCATTCAGTTCACCGGCGATCAACGTGACCCGGGTGGATTTGCCCTGACTGTCTGTGAGCAGGATTTTGGACATTTGCTCGGCCCACAGCATTTTGTAATGCGGCGGGACAAATTTCTTCGATTTGGGCAGGTTCAACCATATCTGAAATAATTCCAGGCGGTTGGGGCCTTCCTGATTGAGCAGGGGAAACATCTCAGCGTGCTGCATACCGCTGCCAGCCGTCATCCACTGCACATCGCCGTTCCCGTAACGTCCAGCCGCACCGAAAGAATCGGAGTGATCCACAAAACCGTCCAACACAACCGTGACAGTCTCAAAGCCGCGATGAGGATGGGATGGGAAGCCCGGAACGGTTTCTCCGTGATACATCCGCCATTCTTCCGTGGGCGAAAAATCCTGGCCAATATCCCTGCCCGCCAGAGAAGCCGCCGGGCCAAATTGCTGGTTGCCCTGGGGATAATGATCAAGGTGGTGAACGCAAACCAGGAACGGATCGCTGGTCTCCCAGGCAAAGTTCAGTCGTTTGATTTTGGAAATGGGTGAGGCAGGCATACAGTCTCCTTGTTTGGAAAATTCCTATTCGTTGAGTGAGTGTTCCGCCATCCAGGCGAGAGCAGCCAGCCCGGCCGCGCGGCCGGTGGAACAACAGGCTGTGATCAGATATCCGCCGGTGGGCGCTTCCCAATCCAGCATTTCCCCGGCGCAGAATACACCTGGCAGGCTTTTCAGCATCAAATGTTCATCGAGCGCTTCAAAGCGAACACCACCCGCCGTGCTGATTGCCTCTTCCAGCGGGCTGGCAGCGCGCAGCGGGATGGGCAGGTTTTTCATTGCGGCTGCCAGTTTTTGAGGATGATCGAAGTCCGGCCTGGGCAGAAACTCCCATAACAAACCGGCTTTGACGCCCTTAATACCCACTGTTTTTTCCAGGTGATGCGCCATTGAGCGCGAACCACGTGGCTGCGCCAGGCGCACTGCCAGCTCCGTCTCAGTTCGATCGGGTGCCAGATCAAGATGGATGACCGCGCCGCCCTGTTTTTCAATTGCATCCCGGATGGGCGCAGAGAGGGCGTAGATCAGACTGCCTTCCACACCGTTGGCCGTGACGATAAATTCGCCCTGACGGCGCCAGATGGTCTGTCCGGCATCGCAGAATTCAATCACCACAGTTTTCAACGGCTGCCCATCAAATTTAGCGCGAAAAAGTTCGCTCCACTCCACCTCGAAACCGCAATTTGCGGGTTTGAAGGGCGCAAGCGGGATACCGCGTTCCGCGAACAGAGCCGCCCATTGACCCGTTGACCCCATTCTGCTCCAGCTTGCGCCTCCCAGGGCCAGGATGACTGCCCGCGGTTGGATGGTCATTTCTCCGGTGGGTGTCTGCAATCGCAAGGCTGCTGATTCATCCCAACCCAGCCATTGATGCCGGTAGTGAAAAGTCACCCCGGCCCGTTCCAGGCGGCTGCGCCAGGCATATAGCAGCGGGGCGGCCTTCATGCCAACCGGGAAAACCCGGCCAGATGTTCCAATAAAAGTCTCAACGCCCAAATCGGCGGCCCATTGGCGCAACTCATCCGCCCCGAATCTCATCAGGAAAGGTTCCAACTCCTTGCGGCGCGCGCCGTAACGCGCCAGAAATTGCTCGCGCGGCTCAGCGTGGGTCAGGTTCAGGCCGCCCTTGCCCGCCACCAGGAACTTGCGCCCCACCGAAGGCATGCTGTCATACAGATCCACCGGCACACCGCCCGCGCTCAGCACTTCGGCTGCCATTAACCCGGCCGGCCCGCCACCGATTACGGCCACCCTGGGCGATGGAGTGGAATCATGTTGATGGAATAATCCCGGGTTTTGATTGGGATGAAATAATCCCGGATTTTGATTGGGGTTGGTCACAAGCTTCCAGCTTTGTTTTGCATGTGAAGATAAAGCGCTTCCACTTTTTCACGGGCCCAGGGTGTCCTGCGTAGAAATTTCAGGCTGGATTTTATGCTGGGCTCATTTTGAAAACACTTAATTTCGATGCGCTGCCCCAACTCATCCCAACCGTAATGTTCTACCAGGCTGGTCAGGATCATCTCCAGGGTGACAGCGTGCAACGGGTTTTTGGGTTGTTCTGAACTCATTTATCTTCCCTACGCTTTGAAATGCTTGAATTGTGGCAGGTAATCTTTGTTTTGGGTGAACATTTCGTTAACCATGGATTTGATCTCGCCCAGTGAAAGAACAGCAGCCGTCAGCGGGTCATGGGCGATGGCACGGAAAACCATGGTCGGGTCGCCGGCCAACGCAGCGGTGATAGCCATCTCCTCGATACCGCTGGAAAGCTGGGTCAACAGGGCGGTTTCGGCTGGCAGCGCGCCAACATGCAGGGGATGGAAACCCTGCCGATCCACCAGAACCGGCACTTCCACACATGCGCCTTCGGGCAGGTTGCTGACCAGGCGGGTATTGGGTACATTCCCATTGAATTTGAACATTTCCCCGCCTTGCAGCGCATTGATGATATAGGCTGCGTATTCATGGCCGCGTGTCAGGTCTTTCTTTTTCAGGGGTTTTGCCAGGCGTTCCTTGACCGCATCCTTCCAGGTGGCTTCGGTATGCTGGTATTCCTTCAAAATATAGGCATACACTCCAGGGTTCCAGCCCGTGCCATGTGTGCAGTATCTTTCGATTAAATCTGGCCGCTTGCGAAACCACCAGTTGTACTCAGAGTTATGGCCGCTTGATTCGGTCACATAATACCCAAGATGCAAAAACATCTCATTCCGAACGATTTCCTGATTGTAAATTTCAGGCCGTTCGGTGACCGCTTTATAAATCAAAGGATAAGCATCCTGGCCCAGCCACTTGTATTCGATATACCAGGCCTGATGGTTAATCCCTGCGCAGGTATAAGTGATGTCTTCATATTTTGCGCCGATCCATTCAGCCAGCATCATGGAGGTACCCTGAACGGAATGGCACAACCCGGTAACAGGGATGTGAGTCTGGCGCTGGAGCGCGCCGCACAACATGGCCATCGGATTGGTATAGTTTAGCAGGATGGCGTTCGGACAAACCTCTTCCATGTCACGCACGATTTCCTGCATGGGCGTCAGTGTGCGCAGGAATCGGAAAATTCCGCTGGGGCCGCGCGTATCGCCCACATTGATATCGATCATATATTTTTTGGGAATTTCGATATCGTGCCGCCAGACTTCGGTGCTGCCTGCCAGGATGGTGGTCAATACCACATCTGCATCCCGCAAGGCTTCAATCCTATCCAGGGTGGCGCTGACCCGGGCTGGATATTTACCAGCCTCGATGATCCTGGTAACAGCCGTTTTCGAAAACTCCAGACGCTCAGGGTTGATGTCCATCAAGGCAATATGAGCATCTTTCAATAATGGAAAGCTCAGAATATCGCGCACAAGACCAGCCGTAAATCCCAGGCTTCCGGCGCCGATGAAAGCGATTTTGGTCATAATTTATTCTCCAGGTTGAATGGTTTTAAGAGTACAGCAAGGACAGCGAAAATCAGGATAATTTGGGGTTGATGCCAAGCAGTTTGGCCGCGTTGCGATAATAAACTTTTTCCAGGACATCGTCTGGCAGATAGATGCCATTGATATACCAGCGGCCCTGGCTGGGAATTTCGTGGGTGCTGTAATTGAAATACTCGTCATCGGTTTCCAGAAAGCGGAAATGGAGCTGGTAACCGGCCAAATGAGGGCCCATATCCAGGCCAAACAGGATGCGATCGGCAAATTGCAGAAAGAAACGGCGGGCGGTGTACGGCTGGCGGCCCAGCTCAGCGATACGCGCAGAGAGATCCACGTGGTAGTTTGGGCAGCGCTCCAGCATGGCGCCCACCCAACCCAAGTTCTCGGCGTAACAGCCGGCATGTGCGCCGATAAAAGTGGTCCCTGGATGGCGCTCCACCAACCGCGCCAGTCCGTCCAGGATATACATGAAGGCTGGGTAAGGCGGGCTGGTAAAAGCCCAATCCGGATGATTGCCAATTTCTTCCCAACGTTCATTGGTTTCATCGATCGGGTCAAAGAAAGCCACAGGGTCAGCGACATGGATCATGACTGGCAGACCAAGTTCCCCGGCGGTTTGCCAGATGGGAGCGAGCCGCTGATCGTCAACATCCACCAGGCGGCCCTGCTCATCGCGTACAGTCAGGCCAAGCGGTTTCCAGATCTTTAGACCCTGCGCACCGCGCTCCTTTTGGGTGGTCAGGCGTTTGGCGGCCCATTCCGGGAAGGCATTTCCCAGGCTTTGCCACTGGTTCCAATCGATACCCCCAAAGATGCTGAAGCGTTCAGGTGCGACTGCCTTGAACTGATCAAGATGCCGGTTGAGCAGGTCTTCACCCCAGCCGCCATCCAGATCGACATAATGGATCACCCCGGCTTCATCCAACCGTTCAAGCAGTTCGCTGGTGGGGCGCTGATCCCAACCTCCGCCGAAAGGTTCCGCCAGATGGTTGTGGGCATCAATGACTGGGAATTTGGCGCGGGAAAGCCCGGTTTGTCTGACAACCAGTTTGGATTGGGGTCGAAAGTTTTCAAGCAACATAAAATAACCTCAACAACCCGGAAATATGCTCAGGGGCTGTATTCAGGGAATTTGAAAGGACAGGATGGCGGTTTCTTTACTCAAGCCATCCTGCCCTAATTCTATCCGTTATTTTATCTTTGTCTTAAATTAGTGAAGATTTTTCCAAATCAGCATCAAACTGCTTGAGTTCATTTTGCTCTGTCTGGATGCCTTGTAAAAGCTCAGGGATTTTTTCGCTGACCAGCTTCGCATCACGCCCCTGAAAACTGACCACCTTCGTCACCAGACCATCCACAGCACTGCTTGTACCAGTCAATTGCGCTTCATAGCGGGCCAGCAGCGCGCCGACTGCTTTTAGTTGGGTCTGCCGGGCCTGAATGGAGAGCAGCGCGGCCTTAAATTCATTTTTGCTGTTTTCATCCTGGGCGGTTTCAACATTTTTCTGCATTTTGGCAATCTCATCATCAAAATTACTTGAAACCAACTGGATGGAATAATTGTTATCCATGGCGGTCAGCCGCAGGCATAACTGGTAAGCATGATCAACCAGATCATCCAGGGCATCCTGGACGGGTTCCACCGCCTTGCGCAGCGCCGGGTTGGGAGATTGAGCCATGGCGTTGAAAATTGAAAAACGCGCCCGGTCGAGCCGGTCGAAACGGGTTTGGAAGCGCTGCGCCAGCGGCTGGCGATTTTGCCGGGAGAAAGTCATCTGCAAACCCGGGTCGCGGGCCACCATGAATACCATGCCGAGCCAGAAAACGAATCCGAAGGGAGCCAACCACCACGCTGAACATAGACCAGCGGCCATCGTTAGCCCAAGCATGGATAAATTGACCGGGTGAAAAAGAGCGGTAAGGAGCGGGGAACGGGTCATGGCTTAGAAAAAGGTCGCGATATCATCGTAAATGCTCTGGATAGTGGTAGGCGAACTGTCATATTCTTTCCCGCCAGTTGGATCGGCAATTTTTTGCAAGACGGTTTTATCCGCATCACTGCCGAAAGCAATCGTGAAAAGTTTGATGGAATTGCCGCCTTCCCCCTGAGCAGCATTGATTTTATTCAGGATGTCAGCCTGGGAGGAGGTGGAGGAATTATCCCGGCCATCGGTCAACACCACAACCGAACGGATGTGTTTGGGATCACCGTTCTGCTGCAATTCCTGGTAGGCTTGCAGGGTTGCATCGAAGAGCTTGGTATCTCCGCCTTCAAAAATTCCAGAAACACTATCGAGCACTTGCTGGCGTTTACCACCTAATTCTGAGAGTGACGAGAGCGTAGTGATATCAGTGCTGAAAGTGATGATCTCCAACCGGTCGCGATCATCCAACTTCCGGATAAATTGCATCAGACTGGAACGGGCCGAGGTGATCTTGTCGCCACCCATGCTGCCGGAGATATCCATGACCACCACCAGATCAACCGGTTTTTTGGTTTGTTTCCATAAATTTTGGATGCCCCCGATGACCGCTGCGCTGGGAACTTCGAGGATGGTCTTGGGCTGGGCCGGGTCGGCGCCGTGTTGGGTATCGAGGGGCGCAGTTAGTGGAACGGATGGATCGGATGGGCGAAAACCTAATTCGAGCGCTTTCAATTGCTGGGGTTTGTCAAGCAAAAAAGCCTGAAAAGCCTCGGCGGCTTCCTTTTGTTCGTCCGTGACCCAGGGGGCATTCAATATTACGTATGGGTGATTCGACCAGAAAGTGCCCTCTTTTGGATATATCGCGACGACCGGGATTTGTGATGATGTCCCGGCCAAACGTTTACTTTCCTGAGCCACGATCAGGTTTTCATACATGACGGCGGCGCTTAGATAAGACGGGCCGTTACTAAACATGCGGTCGGAGAAGAAGCCGGTGCTGGTTCCATAATGAATCACCGAGCTTTCAACAGCGCTCATAAATTGATTGAGATCGGGGGATTGTAGATCCGCCTCGGTCAGACCGCGCTGCTTTTTCGCTCCGGCGTAAGCCTCGGCAATAATGGAGACGATACCGCTGTTACTGTAATCTGGATGGGTGTGCCCAAATTTGAACTGCCCCCATTCCGGGTGGCCGAAAGCTTTCCAACCATCGCTTGAGGTCGCCAGTTGGGCAATGTCGGTCCAACCCAGGGCTTTCCCGGGCCAGCCGAGCGCCTGCGCCATAGGCCGCCACATGGCGATCACAACCGGGCTGAGCACCAGGTCTTTGGGTGTGCCGGTTACCAGGTCATCTGTATGAGTTTTTCTCCATTCAGCGTTAGCCACCGGAATATATATCGAGGAAGCTGGGCTCCAAACAGTGGGCTGGAGGCTGCCATCCATGATGCCCCGTACTGATTCAATCGAGCCCATGGCAGTGGATTTGATTAGAATGTTTTTTCCGTTTTTGATTTTATTATTGGCAGCATTGAATTGTTTGACAAGCGGCTCCAGCCACTCGGTTTTTTCCGAGCCATACACGATGCTGACGGTGGCTGTGCCGGGGGAAATCACACTTTGAAGCTGCCCGCAAGCACTTAAGAGCATGAATAAGATAATGGTTAGTGACAATAAAAACTGAATTCGAAATTTCATTCTATCTCCTTAGCGGGTCACATTTCTGGACCAGAAATCACGCAGCGTGTTGAGTACGTTGCCAGCGGGTATTTCCAATTCAGGTAAATGAGATAAATCAGCAATGAAACCATTGGCCGCGTAGCGGTCGAACGGAGAGCCAGCCTGGTCCAGTTTGACCGAGGGATCCACCGGGCGAAACCCATACTTCATCAATGCCAGGTTCTGTGCTGGCTGGCTGGATAGATAATTAATAAATAACTTGCCAGCCTGCGTTTGCTCCGGTGTAACCCAATCAGCATTCAATATGCAAAAAGGGTGATCGCTCCACAATAGGGCGGGAGGGTAATAAATACGCAACTCGCCATAACGTCCAACCGCATTATCGGCTTGCGCTATGGCTGTGGCCTCGTAAACCGCTACAAAGTCAAAGGTGCTCGGACCGTATGTGATCATCTTTTGCATCAGGGGGCCGGTGCTGTCTTCAAATTGCCCCAGGGATGACTCAGTATCCAGAAACCACTTTTGAAAATCGCGATCGGTCAGGATATCTGACGAAGTTAATCCGCTGGTTTTGCCATAATATCCATAAGTCATTGAGAGGATGGTCATGAACCCGCTGTTGGATTTGAGCGGATCAGTATGCCCAAATTTAACATAGCCCCAATCGGGATGGTTGAGCGCAGCCCAACCCTGCGGGTTGACCAATGTATCATGTACATTCTTCCAGAGCGTTGACGCAGGCTGCTGCCCCCACAGAACATCAGCGCGTTCCTTCCAGGCAACGAGAACCAGCGGAGTTTTCAACACTGGCCGGCAGGCCCCGCTATCGGCCGGGTTCACCAGGCTTTTGCCGGTGCGGGTGATGGAAGCATCCTGCAATGCAGTGATTTGCAGCGAGCTGGCTGGGCTGACAATCACCGGCTTGCGTGTGCCGTCCATGACAGCAGCATTGATTTCCCATGAACCCAGCGCTTGTAGTTCCACTTTGATCGGGTGGCCGTTTACTTTGGCGCCGCTGGCTTCAAACCCGGTAATCACATCCTTGAGCCAGGCATCTTTTTCAGTGGAATACAATACGCTCACAACTATCGGAGCTGGGGGCGGCAGAATCAACTCTCGCAGAGGTGCGTAGGCAATATCCCGAAAGGTCGGAATGAGCAGGGCGGCTGCGAAAACCCCTGCAACTGCCAACCCATAAAGTACCAACAATACCCAATTAATACGTGGTGTATACATGAACGTCTATTTCTCCATACTAATCATACGCAAGAATCGCCAGTAGTTCTTTAATGATTTGTTAACGATATAAAAACCAGGCTGTTCCCCGTTTGTTTTCACAACGTTAACCTTGTTTTCCAGTATTGTTAACTATGGGTGGGTAAACTTGGATAAACTAATGAGAGCACAAGCATATGATTACCCACCTTTTAGATAAGTTCCAGACTCCTGTCAGTATTACTGACCTGTCCGGTCACGAATTTTCGGTTACACCAGATACGAATACCGAAAAAGTGGTCGAAGAGTTGGAAAACCGGCCTGACCTGCCGGGAGTAATGATCGCTGAGAACGGCCAGCTTTTGGGTGTTATTACACGCTTGAAGCTATTTGAGCGTCTTGGACATCGTTTTGGAGTGGAATTATTCTTGCAAAAACCCATTATCCAATTAAAAGACCTGGTACACAGCCATACGCTGCCTCTGCAAGCGCATATAAGGATAGATGAAGCCATACAATATGCCCTCAGCCGCCCTGCGAAGGATATTTATGATCCGGTTGTCATTCAACATGCCGATGGCAGGCTGATCTTACTGGATATCAATGTGCTCATGCTGGCCCAGTCAAAAGCCCTGGCCAGTATGAGCAATATTGTTGGTAATCTTGAACAAATCGATATCATGATCAGCAAGGGATGGAACCAGCACGAAACGTTTGAAAAGATTCTCAACCTGTTATGCCATGTCGTCCCCTACCATCAGGCTGCAGTTCTGGCGGTTGATGAAACAGGGCTGCGTTTTATCGCCAGTTCCGGGTACAAACAACATGCCGAGCGGGCGGACGATATTTTAAAAAGTGATATCTACGGAATCATGGTAAAGCACCGCCAGGCTGTCTATGTGCCAGCCGCTCATCAAGGTATAGCATGGCATGACCTGGAATGCCTGGGTCTGCCTGTGGCATGGCTGGGCGTACCTTTTTTACAAAAGGATCGTTCACTGGGATTGTTATCCATCAGCCGCAATGTGGAGAGACCGTTCAGCAGTGAAGAAAGAGAAACCGCGCAGGCTTTTGCCCAACGCATTATGAAAATAATTGAGATTGAAATAGACGAGCTTAATCAAAAGCATCAACATCCACAGCAAACAGATCATTCAGCCCCGTTTTCAAACAGGAAAAGGGATCCGTCTGTATGGTTTTACGGGAACACTTATCAGAATGCGATTGCTCCGTTTAACATCGGCGATTGATGATTGCACTTCCCGGTAGACCTTCGGCTGATCTCAATAAAGAATCGGTAATCACTTTTCTTGAGGCATGTGAAGACGGTTTTGTCGAAAATTATTTTCAGGATATGTTGAAGAAACACCTACACTTGAATTTAAAACGGAGTACACTAAAGACGGAAGGATGAAGTTGCCGTGCCCAATATTGCCGCGATTGATGTTGGATCAAATGCGATCCGCATGATGGTCAGCCGTCTGAATGCAGCCGGCAATTTGGAGACTCTCGAAAACCTGCGGCTGCCAGTCCGACTGGGTCAAGATGCCTTCACCACCGGACATTTTAGCGAACAGACCATGCAAATGGCCGTGGATGCTTTCCTGCGTTTCAAAAAAGTGGCCGAATTGTTTGAAGTCAACCAGACCAGGGCGGTAGCCACCAGTGCCATGCGCGAGACAACCAACAGCGACCTGTTAATTGACCGCATTCTGCGCGAAACTGGTTTTTACATCGAAACTATAAACGGTGATGAAGAAGCGCAGCTCATTCACCTGGCTGTCACGAACGCGCTCAATCTGCATGGCAAGCATGCCATCCTGATTGACATCGGCGGCGGCAGCGTTGAAGTGACCATTTCGGATGGCGAAAACATCCTTTCCACTGAAAGTTATGGCATGGGTACAGTACGTCTCCTAAAAAAGCTCGAATCAGATGATGGTAAAAAGTTGCCCTTTAACCGGCTGGTGCGCGAGTACGCTGAATCCGCTCGCCGTCACATTGACCGCGAAATCGGCGGCGAACGAGTGGAAGCCTGCGTTGGAACTGGCGGAAATATTGAAGAGCTGGGCAGGCTGCGCAAAAAATTGTTCAAACGCGACCGCGAGGATGTCATCAGTCTTGGCGAATTGGAACACCTGGTGGAAAAATTGAGCGAGCTGAGTATCGCTGAACGGATGCGCAAGTTTGAGCTGCGCCCAGACCGCGCCGATGTGATCCTGCCTGCCTCGGTCGTCCTGCACATGATTGCCCGCGAAGCTGGCGCAACCGAAGTACTTATTCCAGGGGTTGGTCTCAAGGACGGCGTCCTGCTCGATATGGCGCCGCTTGCCATGGGCCCGAGCATGCCACGCCGCGATCAGGCGATTGCTTCAGCCGAACGCATGGGCAGAAAGTATGCCTATGACGCGGAACATGCTTTCTTCACTGCCCGGATGGCGGCACGCTTGTTTGATCAATCTCAGTCACTGCACCATCTGACCGAAAATGAACGGCTGTTGCTTGAAATCGCCTCCATGCTGCATGACATCGGCCACTTTATCAACACACTTAACCATGACCAGCACGGTTATTACCTGTTGCGTCAGCACGTCTTGATTGGATTGATACCTGCAGAACAGGAAGTGGTTGCCAATATTGTGCGTTACCACCGCAAAGAAACTCCCAGTCTATCCGATGAGAACTTCAAACAACTCTCGCAAAAAGATCGCCTGATCGTCACAAAACTGTGCACCCTGCTGCGCCTGGCCGATGCATTGGATACCAGCCACACCGCCCGCGTTCACGAAGTTAGCCTGGAGCCGCAAGGCAGCGCGTGGCAGTTGAAAATATCCGGAGAGAGCGATTTTATGCTTGAAAAATGGACACTCGAAAAACGAAAATTGCTTTTTCAAAATATTTTTGGCGTTAAATTGGAGATTGCTTAAACCGTGGATGCCCAGGAACTGATTTTAAAGGCCTTTGACCAGCGTTATCAATGCTATGTGGCTGAACGAAAGCGTTGCAGAGAAGATTTTTCCGAAGAGGCTGTCCACGATATGCGAATCGCATCGCGCCGCCTGCTGGCCCTGGTGGATCTTTTACAGGAAGTGACGCCCCATTTAAATCTGAAAAACTTGCGGGCAGTCTTCAAAAACCAGCTCGACAGTCTGGATAACCTGCGCGATACCCAGGTGATGTTGGCAGAATTTACTGAAAATATCGAAAATCTGCCCGAACTTGCCACCTTGATAAAATTCCTAAAAAAACGCGAGAAACGTTTGTTGGAGGCAGCCGAACACGATGTTCATGAATTCAAGCTGACCAGGATTGCCCGCCAGATCGAAAACACGCGCACAAACCTGGCAAGCCTCAATGCGGAACAGGAATTATCGCCACGTTTGTTGCCAGCGCTGGATAATGCCAGGTTAAAAGTCAATCAGCGCCTGCAAGCAGTTGACCCATCGCAACCTTTTACCATACACCGTGTGCGGATTGCTTTTAAGAAATTTCGCTACATGTTGGAAATTATTGCGCCCATCCTTCCAGAATTTCCTAAAACGCTGTTCAAAACCATGCATGATTATCAGGCCTCCATGGGTGAAATTCAAGATGTGGAAGTGATGTTGCGCACGCTGGAAGATTACAGCGATGGGCATCCGGCCTATGACTCGCAGCCAGTACGCCTGTTTTATGAAAAGCGTCACACCGAATCGATCCATGCGTTTATTGAAGATATGCAGGAATTTGTTACTTTCTGGCGCCCATCGCCAATGGAAACATTTCCATGGGAAAACCAAAAGAAGGAACCTTTATGAACCTTTATTTGATGCGACACGCCATCGCCGCCGATGCCAATGAAAACACTGAGGATCACCAGCGTGCGCTCACCGAAAAGGGACGAAAAAAATTGGGGAAAATCGCCCATAATATGGAAAAGCTCGACCTATCATTTGACCTGATCCTGACCAGCCCAGCCCTGCGCGCCCGCCAAACCGCGGATGTGGTGGCTGATGCACTCGATATTTCACCGGAGCTGGTGCGGGAGAGCGAAAATCTGGCACCACTGGGTTTTGGGGATAAACTGGTGGATGAAATCAAGGCTCAAAAGCCGGTTGGTGATCTGCTGATCGTAGGTCATGAACCATTTTTGAGCCAGTTGATCGGCATGTTACTGGCGGGGGATGCAAGCCTGAGCATTGACATGAAAAAAGCCGGACTTTGCAAGCTTTCCATTGAAAACTTGTCCTATGGGCGCTGCGCCACATTGGAATGGCTGCTGCCCCCCCGCTCAATGGAATAATCCCGGTTCTTGCTGGGGATGGAACGCTATTTAGACGGTATTTTCGGTCCAGCTTCTTCCGATCGTGTACAAGTATTTTTTCGCAAGAAGTCCCATTTTATTATCTTTGACCTTGAAGTTCCCGGTCTTTTTTGATAAAGTGTGTGATAATTTCCTTTAAGGAGCATCCACCCAATGGAAGAAAAAGCAGGCGCGCAAATCGGTGTTCGGGCCTTCATTCAATCCCTGACGATCTTATTTGTGTTGATGATGATCGCAGGCATCCTGACCCTGGTGGTTCCATCGGGTCAATATACCCACATCCAGGCAGATGGCCGCCAAACCATTGATCCGACCTCCTTTCACTATATCCAGCATCCCGATTATCCAGTTTGGCGTTGGTTCATTGCACCTGTTGAAGTCCTCGGGAGCAGTAGCGGTTTAACCGTGGTGGTCATTATCATTGTGCTGTTCTTTGCCGGCGGCGCGTTTGCTGTCATGGACAAAACCGGAACCTTGCGAGCCTTTATTGGCC
>CAIWAX010000040.1 GCA_903910795.1 uncultured Anaerolineae bacterium | reverse complement strand
GTACCCACAGGGCGCTTTGCGAACCATCGATATTCTTTCATCCGCAGACCAAAGCCGGAAAGGATTATGGTCAAACGGGCAAACCCATGAGTAGTTACAGCGACTCAGTATAATCATTGCGAGCTGCCGCTCCTGTTCTTTCCCGAAGGACGCCCCCGGAAGAGCACCGGGGTGAAACAAGGGACAGGTGCGCTGGCGCAGCAATCTCCAATTCTGCGAGGATAAGGTAAATTATTATGACGCATTTAGCTATTCAAAATGTTTCCAAACAATTCGGTGAATCTTTCGCAGTGCAAGATTTTAACCTGGAAATTAACAAAGGCGAGTTTGTTTCTTTTCTTGGCCCTTCTGGCTGTGGAAAGACAACCACCTTGCGAATGGTGGCCGGATTTGAAATCCCCACGGCCGGCAGGATTATTCTGGATGATGTGGATATTACCGAGAAAGCCCCAAACCAGCGCAACGTTGGCATGGTTTTTCAGGCCTACGCGCTTTTCCCTAACATGACAGTTTCCCAAAACATTGGTTTTGGTCTGAGCATTCGCAAAGAACCCAAATCAATGATTGCTGAACGCGTGAAGGAAATGCTGGGTCTCATCCACTTGGAGCAGCACGCTGATAAATATCCTTTCCAGCTTTCGGGCGGGCAGCAGCAGCGCGTCTCACTGGCACGCGCCCTTGCTATTCGGCCACAGGTTTTATTGCTAGATGAGCCTCTTTCGGCCCTGGATGCGAAAATCCGTGTTTCGTTGCGCGCTGAGATCCGTTCAATTCAGAAAAAACTGGGGATCACTGCCATTTTTGTTACGCACGATCAGGAAGAAGCGCTTTCCATTTCTGATCGGATTGTGGTTATGAATGAAGGGAAAGAAGAGCAAATCGGGACGCCGTTTGAAGTTTACAATTTTCCAAAAACCGCTTTCGTAGCGGAATTTGTCGGCACTTTGAACAAAGCGGATGCGGAAGTGGTGGACCCTGTCAACCTGATCCTCTCAATGGATGGTATCCAGTTCCTTGCTGCGGCAGGCATGGATGGGAAACAAAAGGGTGACAAAGTTAAAATTGCAATCCGGCCCGAAAGATTCAGCATTGCATCTGACCTGCGAAAGGCAAATGTGATTGACTCAATAGTAGAAAATATCACATTTCTTGGTTCTATTGTCCGTATCCAGATATTGATTGGAAAAACCAGGTTCCACATGGACACGTTCAATAACCCCTTCCTTGAACTTCCCCGGATTGGCGATAAGATCGAAGTAACGTGCTCCAAAGAAGCCGTGTTGATTATTGGTGATGGGAAATAACCATGTCATTGCAACCCATGTGCATTAAAAAAGCCCGCCAAAGCGGGCTTTTTTAATGCACATTCAGTTTGGAAGGGTATAATATATGTATGCACAAGTACAGCATACGCCTTATCCTGGCTATTGCACTGTTGATACTCTCTCTCTCTGCGCTGGTTTGGGGGCTCTTACCTGGCGAGCGAGTCGTGTTGCATCAAACCATTCACCCCACTGAAATGCAGGTACCCACTCCGCTAGGCTATATTGAACTTATGGGTACTTTCCCTCACACAAATCATAGTCCAGACTTCCATGGGCACTTTCTACCGTTATGAAACTCTTCTGGCGAAATTCCATCTGGGTGTTCATCCTGTTGGCCCTGAGCCTGAGTTTGCTGCTTGCGTCTTGCGCGCCGGCCGCCACGCCTGCGCCGGCTGCTACATCCGCCCCGGCCGCTGTGCCAACATCCGCACCGTTTGTGACCGAAAGCTCTGCCCCGACTGAAAGTAACCTGTCAACGCCTGCCCCGGCCATCACGGAAACGTTGGTGATTGTGCCAACCAAATCCGGCCAGCCAACCCAGGCGGCAACCGAACTGGCGCCAGCCCTCCAGGAGATGCGTTTGTTGACCCTGGATTATCCGCCCAGAATCCGCGCCGGTGATTCAGATGTAATAAGCCTGACGCTCGAAATGGATGAGAATGGCAACCTGAAGCCAACCGTCTCACAAGCCGGGAATATCAGCAACGGTCAGACAGTCTATATCCCAAACGTTTTTGATACTTATAATATCCTGGCAGAAGCCCGCCTGGAAATGGCGGGACTGGATGTCCGGCCGAATGAGATTGTCAGCGAACCGCTCACAGCACGTCAAAAGGTTACATTCTACTGGAGCGTTCTGCCAAACGATGTGGGGGTATATAAAGGTGTAGTCTGGTTTTACCTGCACTTTATTCCGAAGACCAGCGGGGTGGAAAGCCGGAAAACACTCTCCTCGCAAGTAGTTGAAATTGAAGCTACTTCTTTTGCGGGGCTGCGAGCCAACCCAACCCGCTGGCTGGGATTGGCCGGGACGGTTGTCAGCTCAGTTTTGGGCATGCCCTTCCTGGAATCAATCCTGAAATACTTATGGAAACGGCTGCGCGGTGCTAATCCCGGAAGCCATGCGGGTTCCAGAACGGGAAAGAACGGCAATATTGGGGCAAAGAAAACATAAATTAAGAGTAACTGCTCACCCATGTCTTGGTTTGGGCATAATCATATTGAACTTACATTTGCCCT
>CAIWAX010000039.1 GCA_903910795.1 uncultured Anaerolineae bacterium | reverse complement strand
TCAGCTCCACCAAAGCCTATCACTGGAGCGGCGACGGCGGCGACAAGTGGGTACAGAAGGCGGCTGACATTCCGGCGGGTGAGCGGAAGAGCGTGGTGCTGATCGATTACGGCGCCAAGCGCAACATCCTGCGCCATCTGACGGCCTGGGGCGCGGATGTGACGGTTGTCCCGGCGGATACCTCCGCCAAAACCATTTTTGAATTAAAGCCGGACGGCGTCATGTTATCCAACGGCCCCGGCGACCCGGCCGGTCTGCCGTACGCGGTTGAAACGGTGCGCGAATTGATCGAGAGCGGTTTGCCCATCTTTGGGATTTGCCTGGGCCACCAATTAATCGGCCGGGCGCTGGGTGGGAACACTGCCCGGCTGAAATTCGGCCATCACGGCGGCAACCACCCGGTTCAGGATGTAGCCACCGGCAAGGTCTATATCACCGCCCAAAACCATAATTATATGGTCATGCCCGATTCACTCGATCCAAACGAAGTGCAAGTGACCCATCTTTCGCTCAACGACGGCTCGCTGGAAGGCTTCAGGATGAAGCACAGGCCGGTCTATTGCGTTCAGTTCCACCCCGAAGGCGCGCCCGGCCCGCACGATGCGCACGAGATTTTCGAACCGTTTTTTGCGCAGATATGGAACAGGGTTAACGATGCGCAGCCCGCGGCCCGGACGCAGGGCCACCTGCCCGAGCATCTTACCATCCTGATTCCAGGCTCCGGTCCGATCGTGATTGGACAGGCGGCTGAATTTGATTATTCCGGCACCCAGGCCATTAAAGCCCTGCGAAAGCTCGGTCACCGGGTGGTATTGGTCAACAGCAACCCGGCTACTATTATGACCGACCCGGAAATCGCGGATGCCACCTACATTGAACCGCTGACAGTGGAAGCCCTGGAAGCCATCATTGCCCAGGAAAGGCCGGATGTCATGCTGCCGACTGTGGGCGGGCAGACCGGTTTAAACCTGGCAGCCCAGTTATCGGAAAGCGGTGTGCTCGAAAAATACGGCGTCAGGTTGATCGGCGCATCCTTAACTGCCATTCATACCGCGGAAGATCGTTTGCTTTTTCGACAGGCCATGCTGAAGCATGGTTTGCCGCTGGCAGAGGGTGGCCCAGCCTATAACCTGGCAGAAGCCGAATCTCTGGCCTTGATGACCGGCTACCCGCTGTTGGTGCGGGCTTCTTTTGCGATGGGCGGCAGCGGCGCATCCTGGGTCTATAAGCCCGATGAACTGCCTGAGGCGGTGCGTAAAGCCATCGCGGCTTCGCCCATCCAGCAAGCCTGGCTGGAAGAATCGGTGATGGGCTGGAAGGAATACGAGCTGGAAGTGATGCGGGATGCCGCCGATAATTTTGTGGTGGTGTGTTCGATTGAAAATTTTGACCCGATGGGCATTCACACCGGCGACAGCATCACCGTTGCGCCAGCCCAGACTCTGACGGACCGCGAATACCAGATCATGCGCGATCTGGCCCGCCAGGTCATGTCGGCGGTTGGCGTGGAAACCGGCGGCGCGAATGTGCAATTTGCGGTCAACCCGCAGGATGGTCGCATCCTGATCATCGAAATGAACCCGCGCGTCAGCCGCTCATCCGCGCTGGCCAGCAAGGCGACCGGTTTTCCGATCGCTAAAATCGCGGCCCAGGTGGCGGCCGGTTTGACCCTCGATCAAATTTGGAATGATATTACCGGGGTGACGAAGGCTGCCTTTGAACCCTCGATTGACTATGTGGTTGTGAAAATTCCACGCTGGACTTTTGAAAAATTCCCGGGTGTTGACGCAGTTTTGGGCCCGCAGATGAAGTCGGTTGGCGAGGTCCTGGCCCTGGGGCGAACCTTCCCTGAAGCCTTGCAAAAGGCGGTCCAATCGCTGGAGATCGGCGTGGATGCATTGGATGGCTCAGGTGCGCGGCGCGAGGCAGTTCCGGTTCCCGGCCTGGATGAATTAAAGGTGCCGGTGGCGGAGCGCCTGTTTATGACCTACCAGGCGCTGGCCAGCGGGTTGAAGCTGGAAGATGTTTCGGCGGTGACAGGTTTTGACCCCTGGTTTCTTTCTCAATTGGTTCTGATTGAAAATCAAAAATTGAAAATTCAGAACCTGGCTGGTTCGTTGGAAGACCCGAGCCAGGCGACCATCCTGGAAGAAAATCTGCGGATTGCCAAGCAGTTGGGCTTTGCCGACTCATTTTTGGCGCGCTTGCTCTCAACAGCGGATGCCAG
>CAIWAX010000038.1 GCA_903910795.1 uncultured Anaerolineae bacterium | reverse complement strand
TGCAGGCTGCCCCCCCGCCCTGAGACTTCCGAAGTCTCCAAGACTTCGGAAGTCTGGCTCACGCGCGCAGGCGAAAAAGCGAATACATTCCCGAAATGCAGGCTGCCCCCCCGCCCTTAGACTTCCTGAGACTTCCGAAGTCTCCAAGACTTCGGAAGTCTGGCTCACGCGCTTATCACGCGCGCAGGCGAAAAAGCAAACACATTCCCGGCATGCAGGCTGCCCCCCCGCCCGCCCGGATGTCCTCGCTCACTCCCGGTTGGCCGCCTTCAACACCGGCAGCAGGGCCGCCATGGCCTGCTGCAGTTGCGCCAGCAGCACGGCATACTGCGTTTCCTCCTGGTTTGCCAGCGCCACCTCCAGTTGCAGGCACGCCTCGCGCAGCCCGGTCGCGCCGATTTGCCCCGCCACGCCCTTCAACGTGTGTGCCAGTCGGTGCGCCCGCGGGATGTCCCGATCCGTGATGGCTGTCCCGATGCTCTCCGGGGTTTGGACATGGTTCTTATACACTTCCGAGAGCAGACGCGTGTACAGCGCCTGGTTATTGCCCAGCCGCGCCAGCGCGCCCGGCCTGTCCAGCAGCTCCTCGCGCTCCTGGTGTTGCTCACTCGTCAACCGCCCGCGCCGGGCGACGGGCGCGCTGGCCGCGCCCTCTGGCGCGCCCAGCCATTTGGTAAGCGCCTTGAACAGCAGGTTCACATCAATCGGCTTGGCCACATAATCGTTAAAACCGCCCTCCAGAATCTTCTCGCGATCGCCCTCCAGGGCGTGGGCCGTCATGGCGATAATCGGCAGCTTTTCGGGCCCAAAGTCTGCCCCGGCGGTGCGGATCTGGCGCGTGGCCTCAAAGCCGTCGATGCCGGGCATCTGAATATCCATCAACAGCGCCTCATAGCCGCCCTGCAGCGCCAGCTTGACGCCTTCCTCGCCATCGTTGGCGACATCCAGGCTCAGCCCGGCGCCTTCCAACAAGCCCTTTGCCACCATCTGGTTGGTGAGGTCATCCTCCACCAGCAGCAGCCGGCGTCCTTTCAGGTCATCCAGCAGCAGAGGCGTGGCGGCCGGCTTTGTGCGCCAGGTCTGCGGCTGGTTTGAGCGCCCAAAGACTTGCATAATTGCGTCAAACAGCGAGGAGGAAGTGATCGGCTTGACCAACACCGAATTGGCTCCGGCGGCCAGGAACTCTTCCTGGTTGCTGTCTTTGTTCGGCAGCAGCAGGATGACCGGTAAATTCTGTAATTCAGGGTCCTGCCGGAGCTCGCGGATAACCTGCAGCCCGTCAATGTTATCCGCCAGGCTTTCATCCAGCACCAGCAGGTCAAAGCGCTGCTTGCCGGGCTGGTCAAACAACAGCAGGGCCAGCGCCTCGCGCGCCGAAAGCACGGTTTTGGCCTTGAAGGTCAGCGAGGTCAGGATGGACTTGATGAAGCCCAGGGTTTCGGGGTGATCATCCACCGCCAGCACGCGCAGCCCGCGCAGATCGGGTGTCACCGCCTGGACCTGCGCGCGCGCTTTGGGCTGCAGGCTGAATGGCAGCGCGAACTTGAAGGTGCTGCCCTGCCCGGGCTGGCTTTCCACGCTGATCTCGCCGCCCAGCAGGCCGATCAGGCGTTTGCAGATCACCAATCCCAGCCCGCTGCCGCCATATTTACGGCTGATGGAGCGGTCGGCCTGGTTGAAGGACTCGAACAAGCGCTCGAGTTGTTCCGGCCCCATGCCGATGCCGGTATCGCGCACCGCAAATTCGAGCAACAGATCGTTATAATGCGTCTTGAGCACCGTAATTCTCACCACCACCTCGCCCCTTTCGGTGAACTTGATGGCGTTGCCCACCAGGTTGAGCAGAATCTGGCGCAAACGGCCTGGATCGCCAATCAGCAGGCGCGGCACATTCGGCGCGGTGTTAAAGACCAGTTCCAGGCCCTTTTCCTGGGCGCGGTACGCAACCATGTTCGCCAGGCTGTGCAGCACATCATCCAGGTCAAAATGGATCGCTTCAATCTCAAGTTTCCCGGCTTCGATCTTGGAAAAATCCAGGATGTCGTTGATGATCGACAGCAGCGTTTCGCCGGATTCCTGGATGTGTGTTATGTAATTGCGCTGTTTTTCGCTCAGCCCGGTTTGCAGCGCCAGGTGCGCCAGCCCCAGCACCCCGTTCATGGGTGTGCGGATTTCGTGGCTCATGACCGCCAGGAATTCGCTCTTGGCGCGGTTGGCCGCATCGGCCTGGGCGCGCGCCTCTTCCAGTTGGACGGTGCGTTCCGCCACCAATTCCTCCAGGTGGTTGTGGTAATGATCCAGTTCGGCCTGGGCATTAATCGCCTCGCTGATGTCGCGGTTGTAGATCGCCAGGCTGGTCACCTGTCCATCCGCGCCCAGCACCGGGTAGACATTGGTGGCAAACCAGTATTCGCCATCCTGGTCTTCAAAGTAAATGGGTTGACCGCTGCGGATGACTTCATCAAATTTGTTTTTACGCGAGGCCGCCAATTCAGGCGGCAGCGAGCTGAAAGCATTTGCGCCGATCAGCGCGGCGGGATCCAGACCAGTCTTTCTGGCGATTGCCTGGTTGGCTGCCAGGATCATGCCTTCAACATTGATCAGGAAGGCCGCCTCGGGCGAGGAATTCAAGATGGCCCGCATGTTCTCTTCGCTCTGGCGCAAAGCCTGTTCGGCTTGCTTTAGCTCCGTGACATCCCAGGCCAGGTCTGCCATTTGCGCGACCGCTTGCAGATCCTCAGCGTTGTAGGCCGTTTCCTTATTGCCGACTCCCAGGATGCAAACCACCTTGCTGCCGCGCAGCACCGGCACCACCAGCTCGCGCACCAGCGCGGCGTGTCCGGCTGGCAGGCCCTTGCGCTGGTCAGCCGGCAGAGCGTCGTAATCGTTATGAATGACCGGCTGGCGCAGGCGGGCGGCATCTGCCCAGACCCCGGCCTTGTCGATGGAGTAATGCTTATCGGCGATGCTGGCCGTACAGTATTCAGCCTGGGTGCGGGTTGACCAGCTCTGCAGCGAGAGCGTCACCTGGTCCGCATCCACGAAATGGTAAAAGCCAATCCGGCTGCCGGTCAGGGTTTCGGTTTCATCCAGCGTGGCGGTCAGCAGTTCAGCCAGATTTTTGTTTTGCGAGATTTCCAGCAGGCGGGTGCGCGCGCGCTGGATGCGCTCGGCCTGCCGGCGCGCGGTCACGTCGTGCACGATCGAATGCAGCAGGCGCTGCCCATCCACTTCCAGCGGGCCGCTGTACACTTCCACATCGCGCACCTCGCCAGAGGCCAGCCGGTGCCGGAAGTTGAAATAGTTGCGGCGCTCGGCCAGGGCATCCTGCATCTCTTTCTTGATCTCTGCATCTGGCAGGGTGTTGAGCTGGCTGATATTCATGCGCTCCAGCTCTTCCAGCGTGTAGCCGTAAAAGTCGATGGCGGCCTGGTTGACGCGCAGGATTGCGCCGCTGGCCGGGTCGATCAGCAGCTTGACAGCCGAGGTGCTGTTAAACATGGCGTGATACAGGGCTTCGTTGGCGTGCACAGCCTGCTCGGCCTGTTTGAGCGCGCTGATATCGCTGCCGATGGTCGAATAATGGCTGACCTGCCCGCTGGCATCGTGATGCGCCACCACGCTCTGCAGCACGTTGTAACGCTGGCCGCCGGAGCTTATCATGATCGTTTCGCCGCTCCAATGGCCGTGTTGAGCGGCCTGCGAGAAGATATCCCGGAAGATGAATTCCAGGCTGTCCGTGGGCACAAAATTCTTGATGTTGTACTCGGAGATGGGCGCGCCCGGCGGGATGCCCAACATGCGCCGCCCGGCCGGGTTGAGATAGCTCAGCCGGCCATTCGGCAGGGCGCTGCCGACCATGTCCTGGGCGTTTTCGATGATCTTGAGCAGGTTCTGGATTTCGGTGCCAGCCCGTTTGTTTTCAACGATATCATACACATAATCGGCGAAGCGCGCAGCCGCCTGCAGGTCGGCCTGGCTGTATTCGGATGGCTTGTTGCCAATCCCCAGCGCAGCCACCACCCGCCCGCCGCGCAGGATTGGGATGACCATCTCGCGCAGCAGCGCGGAGTGGCCGTCTGGCAGGCCTTTCTTCTTCTCCAGGGCGGCGTAATCGTTGTGGATGATGGGCTGGGCCTGGCGGATGGAATCCGCCCATACGCCCGCCAGGAACAGCGGCCGGTGCAGCCACAGGGCCTGATTCAGCTTGCAGTATTCATCCTCGGTGCGGCTGGAATAGCCCGAGAGTTCAATTGTCTGGCTGTTTTCGTCCAGCAGGTGCAGGAAGCTGATGCGGCTGGATGAGAGGGTTTCGATCTCATCCAGCGCTTTCCGGATGATCTCTTTCAGGGTGTGGCTGGCGGCATATTCCATCAATTCCAGCCGTTTTTCGAGGATGAATTCTTCCTCTTTTTGGCGGGTCACATCCAGGAAGGAAACGCCAAAGCGGAAGCCGGTGCTGGTCTCGATCGGGAAGCCGACCTGCCGCAAAACCTTAATTTCACCGTCCCTGCTCATGATCCGGGCATCCAAATTCTGCGGTGAAACAGCCCTGTGGGTGGTTTTCATGAATTCCACCAGTTTGGGCTGCACGGCTTTTAACTGTGCGCGGCGCTCTGCGGTGCGCTGTTCGGGCGCCAGCAATTGGAATTGAATATCCCAGGTGTTCATCCCGATTGCCTCAACGGCCGGGATGCCGGTGACCTGTTCAATGGCCGGGTTCCACTCCAGGCATTTGCCGTCCTCATCCATCACGGCCTGGCCAAGCGGCGACTGCTGGATAAAGCTGCGGAATAATTCTTCTTTTTCGCGCAGGGCCGCCTCGATTTGTTTCCTGGCGCTCAGATCGATGTGCGTGCCGGTCACGCGCAGCGGCTGCCCGCTGGCATCTCTCTCGGTCACCTGTCCGCTGCTCAGCACCCAGACCCAGCTCCCGTTTTTGTGTTTCAGCCGTGTTTCAACCCGGAAGGCCGCGCTTTCGCCGCGCAGGTGGCGCTGCACTTCGCGCAGGTTGGCCTGCAGGTCGTCCGTGTGGCAGAGCGCCTGCCAGTCCTGGTAGGTGAAGGGCATCAATTCTTTAAGCGTGTAGCCGAGCATTTCGGCGTAGCCTGCGTTGATGATTTCCTGTCCGCTGGCGATATCCCATTCAAACCAGCCCGCGCTGCCGGCTTTCAGGGCCAGTTCCAGGCGCAGCTTGCTCTCGCGCAGGTCGATTTCTGCGCGCCGGCGCTGGCTGATGTCTTTCCCAAAGACGGAGATACCAAAAACCTGCCCGGCGCGTTTGAGCAGGTTAAAAGTCAATCCAAGCGTTACGGGGGTATCGAAGTATTGAAACTCAGTCGTGAAGGCGCCTTCGCGCAGCGCCCGTTGGTATAAATCAGTCCAGACTTTTGCATAGCGCGGGTCATCGTTCAAATCCGCGGATCTCAGGCCGGGTCTGGCCGCGATCTGGCGGTAGTGGCGAAAAAATTCATCCAGGCTGGCGTTGTAGCTGATCAGGCCAAAGTTGAGCGGGTCGACGGCCCAGATCAGATCGGTGGTGCTTTGGAAGATGGCATCCAGGGCGCTGCTCGATTCGGCCAGGGCGCGCTCGGTGTGCCGGCGCTCGGTGATGTCCTCGCCAAAGACCGCGATGCCAAAAACCTGCCCGGCGCGCTTGAGCAGGTTGAAGGACAGTTCCAGGATCAGGCTGCCGCCCGGCTCCTCGTATTCGGTGGTGTACGGGCCTTCGCGCAGCGCACGCCGGTAGAAACCTTCCCAGACCTGGGTAAAGTTGGGGTCATTCAGTTCCGCGGGCCGGCTGCCTTCCAGCAGCGTCAGGCCGCGGGATGCCATAAAATAATCCCGCATGCTTTTGTTAAAGCTGATGAGCCCGAAGGTTTCGGGCTCTACGGCCCACACCAGGTCGGCAGTGCTGTCGACCACCGCCTCCAGGCGGATGCGCGATTCGGCCAGGGCCTGCTCGGCGCGCTGGCGTTCGCGCAGTTCATTTTGAGCGCGCTCCAGCGCCTGCTGGGTGGTGCTGTAGGCAAAGATGGTCAACCCGCCCGCCATCCCGAGCAAGAGGGTGATCACAAACCAGGTCAGCAGCGGGGCTGGTGTATAAGGCGCGGGCAGCAGCCCGGCCTTCTCGGCCCAGGCCAACCCCAGGCAAGTCAGCGAACTGACCAGCGTGGAGATGAAGATGCCATTCCGTTTAAAAAGCAGCCCCGCCATAATCACCAATATTACAAAATAGGTGATGGCCGTGCCGCTCAGCGTGCCCTGGCTGGTTGTCGCAACGATACTGAACAGGTAACCGCCCAGCAGGATTCCGCTGCCGGCCAGATTCAGTTTCCCGCGTCGAACTGCGGCGCGCAGGCCCAGGCAGGTCGCGATCTTGATCAGATCGATGAAATAGTAACGCAGCGGGGTGGCCGGATCAAACAGATTGCTGAGCGTGACCAGTATGATCACGCTCAGGCCGGTCATGAGAATCATATTCATGAGGCTTGCCCGGCGGTCTTGATCGTCATTCCCCGTCAATTTGGGTGGTGCGAACCAGGCTTTAAGTTTTTCGATCATATAATAAGCTCCCTCATGAAAAAATTAAGCACTAATTAATCATATTAAACCACAAAATCAGGCGAATCTCCTGAACTATCAAAACTGTTAATCACCGCCCCTTGCCCGAGACTTCGGAGGTCTTACAGACCTCCGAAGTCTGGCTCGTCCGGCGCTGGATGGACCACGCCCGGCCAGGAATCATCACTGTTAATCACCACCCCTTGCCCGAGACTTCGGAGGTCTTACAGACCTCCGAAGTCTGGCTCGCCCG
>CAIWAX010000037.1 GCA_903910795.1 uncultured Anaerolineae bacterium | reverse complement strand
ATCAATGGATCAGTCAATGGCTGCGGCAGATATTTGAGTTGTGCGAATCTGACTATAACCAAAAATCAGATACCAAATCATGAAACAAGGAGCTAAGAAATGAAAAAAATCCAAATGTCCGTCTTGATCGTTTTCCTCTCAACCGCCTTGCTTGGCTTGATCAGCTTGCTGACCTACAACGCTGGGCGCGGCGATTGCCCGCAATGTGGTCATACGAGTGACCTGCACGCCTGCAAACATTGCGGCTGGAAAGCCTGTCTGAGTTGCTGGCAGAGGCTAAGCAAGTACGATACCTGCCCAGGCTGCGGACGCAGCAGCCCTTAATCTCCATGGCAATTTGCGGTTTGCCAGGAAAATAAGCCAACTTCATCCCATTCTCTGAAAGAAGACAGAGAATGGGATGACAGCAAAATTGCAACTTTTTTATGATTTTGACAAAGACTGTGGTTCGCAAAACATTCATAAGGCTTTGTCCATTTTCTCAAGAATTACATCAAAGAATGAGTCCTCGTTTTGCGCCCTCTCTTTGAGCCAGTGTTTGTTTTTGATATCGGGGATGCCGATTGACCGGAAGTATTAAGTATAATTAGCCAGCAATTCTTCGTACGATACCCATGTGTTATTTATCCAAGGAGGACTCTCATGAACTTCAACACCGCGATCCTGTACGATATCGAAAACCTGATAGGCGGCTATGCCAGAACGGATTTGCTTTCAGCCCTGTCGCTGAAGGACATTTATAATGTCATTGCCAGCAAGCAGACTGGCGATAAGGCGATCCAGCGGGCTTATGCCAATTGGAGCGATCCAAGATTAAATATTTTGCGCGGCGATATTATTGAGTTGGGTATCGACCCGGTGCAAATGTTTGGGTTTGGACGGGGGGCGCAAAAAGATGTTTCCGATATCCAGTTGGCGATTGACGCGGTTGAAATTGTCTTCACAAAACCAGCGATCGAAGTATTTGTGATCGTTTCGGGGGATGGCGGATTTTCTTCCCTGGCCAAGAAATTACATGAGTATGGGAAAATGGTGGTCGGATGCGGTTATAAACGCGCCACGAACAGGGTCTTTGAAGCGGTGTGCGATCAGTTTTTCGTGATCGAAGAGCCGAAGGAAGAGAATGATCTGCCAAATGGCAGGAGCAAGCATGAAAATATGGATCCGGTTTTAGCTGCTTTCTCGAAAAAATATCAGCCGGTTGAAAGCAAGAATCGCGACCAGATCGTTAGCAGCGCCAGGGAAATACTGACCTTCTTTGAGAAGAACAAAGATACCGAAACCATGCTCAAACATGGTGGCATCAACATATCGATCTTCAGTGAAGCGCTGGATTATCGAGTTGGCGGATTTAATTATTTACAGTGCGGTTTCATAAGGTTGGTGGATTTTATCCGCTATGCTTCCAATGGCACGCGCTGCAAACTGGTTTTGAAGCCGCCGAGCGATTACAGGCTGGTGCTCAAGACCGCGAGCATTAACGGGTTTGACGATGTTGAACCGCTCCTGGAAATAGAAGAACTGCACACATTCGAAAATTACAAAAAAATCCTGGCAAAGGGCGGCCCTGTTTTCCGTATCCCCGACAAAGATGTGGTGTACAGTATCGCGGAATACCTGTGCCGTAACAAAACCGAGTTCCAGGGAGTATATATCGGGGATATTATCGACAAGCTGGGCAGTGAATTTGATTATGATCAAAATGATATCAAGGGTTGTGTCTTTTCGCTGGCTTCTGCCGAAAGCTTTCTGAAGGAGCCCGAGGACAAGCCATTGTCCGAGCAGAAGTTGTCATTTATTTACCAGTCAGTGGAACCAGTGGTCGAGAATTTACGCGCCAAGATGCGTAATAAACTTCTAGCCTTGTTGGGAAGCGTCAAGGATGAAGAATTTGCCAAGATATGCTGATGCGCGATTTGCGTAACCCAGATCATTTCCCCGGCCGGACTTTCTGGAAGCCCGGCCGGGGCTTTTTGTAGTTTTGTCTGGAGCTTACGGTTTGGAAGAGCCGGTGCTTGCCGATGATGATGAGGAGGAGGACACTCCTGCGCTGCTGGAATTGCCGCCGCCCCCGCCACCTTTCTTTTGTTTTTTGGCTGGCGCCGGGGCTGCGGCGACCACCACCACTGGCGCTGGCGAGGCCGTTACCTGGACAACCTGTTGCTGCGGGTCCAGGCCTCCGTAAATGATCTTGACCGGTCTGAAGGCCAGGATGGTAGGCGAGGGTTGGGCGGTCGCGGTTGGCTGGCTGGTTTCGGTTGGGTCGGGCGGCTCAGGCGTGGCGGTGTCGGTTGGCTGGGGCGCCGCCTGGGTTTGGGGAGGCGGAGAAAACATGTTCCACATCCCCAGGGTCGCGGTAACCGCGAGCGCGGTGATGGCAAGATGAACATCGGTCCATTTTTTGGTTTGCATATTAGCAGGCATTCAATCACTCCTTACTGAACTTACATTTACCCTGTGGGTGGGTACTTTCCATACTGAACGAGTTGCTTAGCAAATCGTGGGTACTTTCCATGATATTCTGGCAGGCTTAGTTATCGTTGGCTTCGCTGCCGGCACTGACCGGGCTGGATGAGGCGGATGAATTGCTGCCCCCGCTGAATACGCGCCGCTTTTTAGGCGTTGGGATTGGTTGGACAGGTAGGACAGGTTGGTTGGGGATGACAACCGCCGCCACAGTCGTTGGTTTTTCCCTGCCAAGCACCTGCCGGTTCAACCCGATGTAGGCGATATCGCCTGAAGAAAAGACCACCTTAAAGCTATCCAGTCCCTGGTATTTGAAGTTTTCCACGCTGTAAACATCCATTTGGTTGAGGGCCGCGGCTGCCAGGCTGGCGGCTTCGTCATACGTCAGTGGGGCTGGCGTGGTGGCAGTCGGTGTCTCGGTGGGCTGGTCGGTTGGCGTAGGGGTATCTGGCAGCATGGTGTCCTGGACGGTGGGTGTGATCGCTGCCGGTTGGGCGCTGAGGCTTGAGACTCTGGATATCACGCTGAACAGGATGACCATGACGAACGCTGTCAGCGAGGCTGAAAGCACCATCGTTTTTTTAGGGTTCAAAATTTCCTCCAATGCGAAATATTTCCGGTTTCCCGGTGGCTATTCTAGTTGTCGGATTGTTTTCTAAAAAGTTACGGCCTGCCCGTTCTGTTTCGCGGGTTAATGTACCGTAGTAACGACTTTAGTCGTTTTGGAGCTGGTTTGGTACAATCATCTCAGCCAGCCTTAACCTCTGGGTGAACACCCGGTTTCACGCAGGGCAATTGCGGTTGGTGTCCGGCAGCCCAAAAAATAAAAATTGATTGGATGATCTTATGCAAAAACACCTTGAACTTACCCGCCAGCGGGTTCAAAATTTCGCCAGCAAGCTAACCCGCCTCTTTTACCTCCGGCGCGCGCCGGTGGAGATATCCGTCTATCACGCCCCTGGGCGCATCAGTTTTGAGGAAGCGGTGCGCGGAGAGTACGCCCCGGCCAACGTTGGAGAGAAGTTTGGCCCACTCTGGTCAACGCACTGGTTCAGGGTCAGTCTCGAAGTCGCGGCTGACTGGCAGGGGCAGGAGGTTCATCTTTTGTGGGATTCGGCTTCCGAAGGCTGTGTCTGGCAGAATGGTACTCCCCTGCAAGGGCTGACCGGTTCCTTCAATGGCTGGCAGGCCGACCCGATCCGGACGGAATTTTGCCTGACCAGCCGGGCGCGCGGCGGCGAAAAGTTGGAATATTTTATTGAGGTGGCCTGCAACGGCCTGTTCGGGCTGAATAACGAGGCGCATAATGCGCGCACCGGCGAGCTGAGGCAGGCCGAACTGGCCGTCTTCGACCGGCAAGCCTGGGATTTGTATTGGGATTTGAAGGTGATCGCGGATATGGCCCTGCATCTGCCTGCCAACACGCCGCGCAGCGGACAGGCGCTGTATGCCGCCAACGAAATGGTCAACGCTATCCAGTTGGAAGACCGCTCCACCTGGCCGGCGGCGCGTGAAGTTGCCGCGCGCTTCTTCGCGGCCCGCAATGGCGATGGGCAGCACAACCTGTCTGCGGTCGGCCACGCTCACATCGACACGGCCTGGCTGTGGCCGGTGGCCGAAACGCGGCGTAAGAGCGCGCGTTCCTTTTCCACGGCGGTGCGGTTAATGGACGCATACCCCGAATATAAATATGCCTGTTCCCAGGCGCAGCAGTTTGCCTGGATGAAGGCGCAGTACCCGGCGCTATACGCCAGTATGCTTGAAAAAGCGCGCGCCGGGCAGTTTATTCCGGCTGGCGGCACCTGGGTTGAGCCAGACTGCAACATCCCTTCCGGCGAGTCGCTGGTGAGACAGTTCCTGTACGGCCAGCGTTTTTTCGAAAAGGAGTTTGGCGCGCGCTGTCAGGAGTTCTGGAACCCGGATGTCTTTGGCTATAGCGGGGCGCTGCCGCAGATCATGAAGCTGGCGGGCATCCGTTATTTTCTGACCCAGAAGCTTTCCTGGAACCAATTTAACAAGCCTTCCAGCCACACCTTCCTGTGGGAAGGCATCGACGGCTCGCGCATTCTCACTCATTTCCCGCCCGCCGATACCTACAACTCGGTGGCGAGCGTCAAAGAAGTGCTCTACAACGTCAGCAATTTCAAAGATCACGAGCGCGCCAATGAGAGTCTGCTGCTGTTTGGCTTTGGCGATGGCGGCGGCGGGCCGACCCAGGCCATGCTGGAACAGTTGCGCCGCATGACGGATGTGGACGGGCTGCCGCGCACACAGATCCGTTCGCCCAGGGAGTTTTTTGCGCGCTGCGAAGCCGATCTCAAGGATGCGCTTGTCCAGGTTGGCGAGCTGTATTTTGAGCTGCACCGCGGCACTTACACCTCTCAGGCGCGCAATAAGAAATATAACCGGCAGGCAGAGTTATTATTGCGGGATGCCGAAATGCTGTCTGCGCTCGCGTATCTCACGCAAGGCCAGCCTTACCCATCCGCGCAATTTGAACAACTCTGGAAACTGGCGCTGACCAACCAGTTCCATGACATCATCCCCGGCTCTTCGATCGGCGAGGTGTACCAGGATTCCACCCGTGAGTACGAATTTCTTCTGGAACAGACCCAAAGCATCCGCGCGGCCGCGCTGCCGAAGGCTGTGTTGCTGCCGGGCGGTGCAATTGCCGAAAAGGCCGCGGTCTTCAACACGCTTGGCTTCCCCCGCGCCGAAATTGTGGAATTACCCGAGGGTCTGTCCGGTTTTCAGAAAACAAGTTCGGGCTGTGAGCTTGGCCGGGTGGCGGTCCCGGCCCTGGGGGTTGCCATCCAGACACCTTCCGGTTCGGAAGAGACCGTCTCGGTCAGTGAGCAAAGCGGCGGCTTTACGCTGGAGAACAGCCGGTTAAAGGTTATGATCGCCAGGCAGGGCGGCCTGACCAGCCTGTACGACAAAACCGCCGGGCGGGAGTGCATTGAGCCTGGCCGGGTGGGCAACCGTTTTGTGCTGTATGAGGATATCCCGAATGCCTGGGATGCCTGGGATGTGGATGTCTTTCATCTGGAGAAAGAACTGCCTTTGAGCGGCGCCATTTCGGCGCAGGTGGTGGAGAGCGGGCCGCTGCGCGCTGCCGTTTCTTTTGAGTATTCCATTTCGCCGCGCAGCCGGATGCAGCAAATTGTTTCTCTGGATGCCATCTCGGCGCGGCTTGATTTTGCCTGTCAGGTTGATTGGCACGAAAAGCAAAAATTCTTGAAGGTGGAATTCCCGCTCAACCTGCGTTCGCCCTTTGCCACCTATGAAATCCAGTTTGGACACGTCCAGCGCCCCACGCATTTCAACAACGCTTATGATCTGGCGCGTTTTGAAGTTCCGGCCCAAAAGTGGGCGGATCTCTCGGAACCGGATTATGGTGTGGCGCTGCTGAATGATTGCAAATACGGTTATGCCGCGCACGGGAATATCCTGCGGCTTTCGTTGTTGCGCGCCCCCATCCATCCCGACCCGCTGGCCGACCAGGGACATCACGCTTTCCGCTACGCGCTGTTGCCGCACGCGGGCAACCCGCAAATGGCCGGGGTCACGGAACAGGCGTACTGCTTTAATGTGCCTTTGCTGGTCAGTAAAAGCGGCGGGCAGGACTTCCAGCAAAGTTATTTTTCGATTTCCAGCCCGGCAATCATCCTCGATACACTTAAAAAGGCGGAAGACAGCGATGACATTATCCTGCGCATGTACGAGTCGCGCGGTACGCATGTCTCAGCGCGCCTGGAGAGCGGCCTAGGTTTCAATTCCGCTTCGCTTGCCAATCTGCTGGAGGATGAAATTACTCCGCTGACCTGGCAGGCGGGTGGTGTGACCCTGGATTTCAAGCCGTTTGAAATTGTCACCATCAAACTGAAAGCCTGATAGAATGCGCATAGTCATTGATGTCCGCGATTAAATTAATTTTAGCAGTATGTGAGTAACCGGGTATAGCGCAAAACTGTTGGTAAATTTTTGGCAAACTTCCACGCACACCATTTCGGCGGGCTGAAGCCCTTCCTCAGTACAAAAAAGCCCTTCGGGCTGCCAAATAAGTCGGCTTCAGCCGATTTCCATGACCT
>CAIWAX010000036.1 GCA_903910795.1 uncultured Anaerolineae bacterium | reverse complement strand
TTATCACACAGTTTTAGGTGGTTTCAGGCAATTATTAGCAAATTAAACTATAATAATTTACACATCTTCATATAAACCATGCACTCCCTTAAAGCAGATTTTATCCTCATCACCTATCATTGGAAAAATCACTTTTCAGGAGTTGCTCATGACACCCCCAGGTTCTACCCACCAAAATCAAACCCCGTTTGAAAGGGCTGAAAACGCTGCTCACCCACCAGACCCTCAGGCAGCGCTACTGCTGACCGGGGGTCCATTGGCTCAACGCTGTGAGCTTGATCTGTTTTGAGAGATCGTAGGCCATCGCCACGTCACCGTCGCTTTTCACGAGCACGCGTCCGAGCAGGAGCACCGATTTGTTCGGCGAGGATACCTGCTGCATGCCGCCCGGCACCTGTCCTTTCCAACCTGACCACGTAATGAGATAGTCTCCCGCCTGCGTCCCCGTGGTGCGTGTGCCGACATAGGCAAAATTGGTGTTTTTCAAAGGATCAGTGAACTGTACGCTGTAGTAACGATCGTTCATATCAGGTACGTGCAATACCAGCGGCCCTTTACTGAGATCTACCCAGCCAGCCGTAGAGAGCGTGTCGTGGTTCACGCCAACAGTCATCAAATTCGAGCTTGAGGCGGTTTGCGAAGTGATGGGCTCTGCAAAGAGTTTTTTGGGCTGTGTATAAAGCGTATTGACCGGAATTGGGCCGTCACCGAACCCTTTAACGAGGAGCGCTCTCTTGTATACGGACAGCAACATGCGCGGCCAAAAGTAGATGACAAGGAACCACGACGCGCTCATGACCGAGCCGAATATAAGCAAATGCTCGTACTCTATAGGCATCATTTCACCTCCACGACTGGCGGCACCTGATACCTGCCATCCAGAATGGCTTGACCGGGTAGGTACACGCGCAACCAGAGTATGAACCTGCCCGAAGGCGCGGGCAGCCAGTTGGACTCGTGCCCCGTTGGAGCAGCATTCTGAATGTAAATATCGACCGAACCGTCGGGGTTTTGCGCGAGGCTGGAACGATCGCTGACGTTGTACCGGTTGATCGGATTCGCCACAAAGTGATTCCTCTTATCACCCATCGTAATCGACCAGAATGCGTTGTTCGGCGGAAGTCCTCCTGCAGGAAAGTGCATGACGTAGTTGTGCCCCCCGGAGAGCGCATGGCCCGCGCCATCTGTGTTTGTCCACCAATACATCGCCTCTTTCGGAACGTTCACCGGGCCGGGAAATAACTGGGCGTGCGCGGCTCGCAGGAACATGCTGTTGCCGGGCTCACCTAATCCGAGCATGGTGATCCAGCCGTTGACCTTCGTGGCCTTGATCCTCGCGTAGATTTGGGCCGAGACAAACGCCAGCCCGAAGCCGATCAGGATGCCCTGCACCACGTCACTGCGTATAGTTCTTGAGCCAGTAAAGAAATGGCCCAAAAAGAATGCATAGATGATGAAAAAGCCGCATATCACGCCGTTAAGTATTAACAGGTAAGTGGATGTTCTGCTCATAATATAAGAATAACACTATTCATTGAGTTTACCGTTTCATGTATCTGGCGCAAATCGGATATTTACCAGAAACGATTTTAATATGCTCTTTTATGTCAGATTTATCTGAATACAAAACACCTGAAGGCCGCTTCCCAAACATAAAAAACAAAACAAAGGTCTGTATTCAATTCGGACAATCAAGATACAATTGGCACATGCCCCACCGGAAACGGTTCTTACAGCTTTTCATCATGAGCATGCTGTTCGCTCTGGCAGGCTGCGCCCCAGCCGCGAACAGCGCACGTGTTGCAGTAAACAGCAATACAGCCTCCCCACCGGCAGCCGTTGGCGCCTATGACGGCGAATGGAGTGGCTCGGGGGTCACGTCGGATGGCAGAACCATCCACCTGGCGTTCAGTGTGCGGTCTTCCGCTATAAGCGCCATCACCTATGTCTTTAATGGGCCGGATGGCAAACCCTGCACCAACATCACCTACAACAACCTTCTCCCGGCCAGCCGTCCACAGATCAGCGGTCAGGAACTAAAAGCCGCGCTGGGAGAAGATTTGCAACTCACGGCAGCTTTTCCATCCGATTCGTCCGTTTCAGGCAGCCTGGCCGTGGTCTGGCAGGGACGCTCTCTGTGCAACTCAAAGTTTACGGCGCAGTGGCAGGGGACGAAAGCAAGTGCGGCGTTATGCGGAAGTGCAAAGTGCGATGAAGAAGGACAAAGCGGCGCGGGAAGTGGGGCGGCTGAAAAAGGGCAAAGCAGCACTGTACCACTGCCAGTCATTCAATTATTAATTTTTGGGCTGGCGAACGGGGCTGTACTGGCGCTGAATGCCATCAGCGTGACGGTGGTGTACGGCGCGGTGCGCACACTTAACCTGGCGCATGGGGATGTTTTTTCACTGACCACGGTGGTGGTCACCTCCCTGTTGATCGGGTTGAATGTGCAGGCAAGCTGGCCGCCCTGGGCCCTGTTTGGGGTGCTGCTCCTGGCGCTGGGCGCAGCGGTTGGCGTAGGCATGCTGCTGAACATGGCCCTGGAGTGGGCCGCCTTCCGACCCTTTCGCGGCCGCTCGCGTTTCGCCCCGTTAATCGCCACGCTCGGCATTTCCTTCATGCTCTTTCAGGCGGCGCAGATCTGGCGCACCCACCAGGGCAGCTGGATTCCAGGCGAGCACCGCAGTGTGCCAGGCCTGCCGGAAGTGCCCACTGACGGCATCCCCAACCTGCTGCCCTCTTTCAACCTGGTCAAAACCTTCGGGCTGCCTTTCACCCACCTGACCTTTGGCTTCAATGACCTGTTCATTCTACTGGCTGCCATTGCCTGCGCCGTGGGAACCTATGCTTACTTGCGTTATACCGTGCAAGGACGGGCAATTGAAGCCTGCATGGAAAACCCCACCCTGGCCCAGATGATCGGGATTGATCTGAACGCCACCATCCGGCGCGCCTTCGCCATCGGCGGGCTGCTGGCAGGTGTGGCGGCTTTTATATTCGCGGTGTATTATGGGCGGCCGTTTGGTCAGAACGGCGCGCAGAGCGGGCTGTTTGCCTTCACGGCCGCCATGCTGGGCGGGATAGGCAACCCGCTCGGGGCGCTGGCCAGTGCGCTGACCCTGGGAGTGTTTGGCTCGTTCAGCGATTATTTTTTCAATGCAGAGTGGACGCCCGCCCTGCTGCTGGTGCTGCTCGTGGGCCTGTTGTACCTGCGGCCGCGCGGTTTTTTTGGCGAAGATAGCGAGGATACGGGCGCCGGCGTAAGGGATGCACTGACCCCGGCTTCGCTGACTTCGAGTTCACATCCAAACCGAATCCTGGCCTGGATTTTGGCGGCGTTGGCAGTCTTCCCGCTTTTCGCGCTGGTTTCCGATCTTAGTTCGCAGATTCTTGTGCGCGGAATCGGCATATTTATTTTACTGGCGCTCGGGTTGAACATCTTGCTCGGCCTGGCCGGGGTGCTGGATCTGGGTTACGCGGCGGCGTTTGGCATCGGCGCGTATGCGGCCGCCATCCTGACCAACCCGTGGGGATTATTCATTGGCTGGCTGCCGCACCCGGATTTCACGCTTGTGTTCCTGGCCAGCGCCGGCCTGGCCGGGCTGTTTGGGCTGTTGAAGGGGCTGTTGACGGCCCGGCTGCGCAGCGATTACCTGGCACTGGCCACGCTGGCTCTCGGTTTGTTGATTCCGCGCCTGGCTATTAATCTTAAATCGCTGACGGGCGGGGCGGGCGGCATCTCTGCCCTGCCAGCCCCGCACATTCTGGGATTATCCTTTGCCAACCCGACCGCCAGTTATTACCTGGTGCTCGGCGCGCTGGCGGTCGCGGCCCTGCTCAGCCAACGGCTGGCTCGTTCGCGTACCGGGCGCGCCTGGCTGGCAGCCAGTGACGACGAGGTCGCCGCTGGCGCCTCGGGGGTGGATGCCGGGTACTACCGTCTGCTGGGGCTGATCATCAGTTCGGCGCTGGCAGGGGCGGCAGGCGCACTGTATGCCAGCACCTTTGCCTATGTTGACCCAGATATCCTTTCCTTCCACTGGACGGCCATGCTGCTTTCCATGGTAATTCTGGGCGGGGCGGGCAG
>CAIWAX010000035.1 GCA_903910795.1 uncultured Anaerolineae bacterium | reverse complement strand
TCCCGTCTGGGGAGAAGGGATCGTGATGGACAGTCGTGTGCAGGACAGCGATGAAATTGTGAATGTGGTTTTCAACAGCGTCGGCGTCAAGCGCCTGGCCGCCAGCCTGGCCAGGATCACGATCATTAAATGACCGTAAGGGTGTAGTACCGAATTAATTCGGTACTACACCCAGCCTTCGGGCGCAGCGCTGCTGCGCCCCTACCCACCTGACACGTTATTTATTGGAGGCTTTTATGCAATACGTTAATCTTGGAAAAACCGGTCTGCAGGTTTCGCGCCTGTGCCTGGGAATGATGACCTATGGCGCCACCACCTGGCGGCAATGGGTATTGAATGAAGAACAGGCCCGCCCATTCGTCCAGCGCGCGCTGGAGGCGGGCATCAATTTCTTTGACACCGCGGATGTCTATTCGCTGGGTGCCAGCGAGGTCATCACAGGCAACTTGCTGAAATCCCTGGGGGCCAAACGCGAAAATGTGGTGGTGGCCACAAAAGTCAATGGCGCCATGAGCAACGATGTCAATGACAAGGGGCTCTCGCGCAAACACATCATGGCTTCAATCGATAACTCTTTGCGGCGTCTCCAAATGGATTACGTTGATCTCTACCAGATCCACCGCTGGGACTACGACACCCCGATCGAGGAGACCATGCAGGCGCTGCATGATGTGGTGCGGGCCGGCAAAGCGCGCTATATCGGGGCCTCTTCAATGTACGCCTGGCAGTTCGCCAAGGCCCAGTACACCGCTGACTTGCGCGGGCTGACGCGCTTCGTTTCCATGCAGAATCACTACAACCTGGTGTACCGCGAAGAGGAACGCGAGATGATCCCATTCTGCATCGATCAGGGCATCGGGCTGATCCCGTGGAGCCCGATGGCGCGCGGATTCTTCGCTGGCAACCGCGCGCAGGGCGGTGGTGGATCAACCACGCGCGCGCAGGATGACCCATTTGCCAACCAGTTGTATTTCCGTGAGGGAGATTTTAGGGTGGCTGAGGTGGTGCAGGCCATCGCAGCCGATCATCACGCCAGCGGCCCGCAGATCGCGCTGGCCTGGATGCTCCAGAAACCGCATATCAGTGCGCCGATCATCGGCGCGAGCAAAATGGAGCATCTCGATCAGGCCATTGCCGCGCTGGAAATCAAACTCTCGGCGGAGGATATCCGCCGTATGGAAGAGATCTACAAGCCGCATCCCATCCTGGGTCATTCCTGAGCCATACCGGTCTGGCATGGCAACTACCAACGGGCTGCTTGTTCATTCGGCATGACCCGGCCCCGGTAAAATCGTGTGCACTGCACAGGTGCCCGGGGTGAAAGCCTCCAACCTCCGCTTCCGATTCAGGAAGCGGAGAATTGTTAATCTTTACAAATGTTCCCTGGTAGCGATGGTGATCGTTACCACCAGCGGCGCAGCAGGTACAACTTTATTATGATGGGTATCCAGCAGTGACCGGGACTTTTGTGGGTGCAGCGTGTGAAAAAATAGCCCGAATTTCCCAGTTCTTTTTTTTTAAGTGTGTAGCATAATCTGGGGGGAGAAAAAATGAAAACCTTATCTGTGAGTAAATCCGCCTGGTTGATTGGTTTGATGGTACTGGCCCTGGCTCAGTCCGCCTGTAATTACGCCACGCAGTTGATCGGCGGTGCGCCCGCTCTCCAATCTGGCACACCCGCACCTGCGAGCTGCGCAAACAAGTATACGTCTGCGAAAAATGGCGCCACCAGGATTTTCGTGGGAGCATCAGGTTACACAGAACAAGCTACCCTTTCGAATCTGGACACCAGTTCCTTTGATGTAGACTGGCAGACAAACCCCGTTAATGGGCAGAAAGCTTCATTCTCTGATCAATGGATATGCACCACGGCAGGCCTGGTAATGGTCGGTTCCTCCCATCAAAAGTTTTCCTCTGAAACAGGCGTGACTGTCCCGGCTTCCATCAAAGCTGGTGACCATTGGACTCAGTATTTTGAGACCGTCGTTACGACTTTCACAGACAACTATACGGCCATTGGAGAAGAATCCGTTACCGTTCCGGCAGGGACTTTTACCGCGATGAAGATCCAGTTTAGCTCGGTTTCCCAGGGAAAATCATCCGGTAATTCCGTCATGCTTAAAACAGATGGGTTTGAATGGTGGGCGGCCGGTATTGGCAATATAAAATCATCCCTGACCTATACCACGGACAAAACCACCACACAGATCAACCGCGAGCTCCAATCGTACAGCAATCCCTGAGAACGTTTTTCTTGCTGCTTGAACCCTCACGGAACGTACCGATTTACATTAAATTGGCATCTTTTTACCCATAGCAAAAACTGCGAGAAAAAAAATGAAAACCTTACCCGTTCATAAATCCGCCTGGCTGATTGGTTTAATTGTATTGGCGCTGGCGCAGTCCGCCTGTAATTACGCCACGCAGTTGATCAACAAAAAACCCGTGCCCCACTATGGCACCCCCATACCCGCAGGTTGTGAAAACAAATATCTGCCAGCCAGGCTCGGTGCCACATGGACTATGGCTGGCGCGGGTTACACCAATAAATTTACGGTTGCCAACCTGTCAGACACATCTTTTGATGAAAAAGTGCTGGCAGGGCCAACCAATGGAGAACAGGCTTCATTTGATGATCATTGGCGCTGCACAACCGATGGGCTCGAAATGACTGGAACCGGTATCGCCGTGTATACCGATGTAAAAGGTGTTATTGTCCCAACTTCCATCAATCCCGGCGATCAATGGTCACAGACTGCCCGGCTAAACCCAACAAGTTTCACAGATAACTTTACCGCGATTGGCGAAGAATCTGTTACGGTTCCGGCAGGCACCTTTACCGCGATGAAAATCCAGCGAAGCTCACTCCAACAACAAGGTGATCCAGCCTCCGGCTTAGCCATAACCATAAAAACGGAAGGTTTTGAATGGTGGGCAGCCGGAGTCGGGCCTGTCAAAACATCACTCACTTACACGACAAATAAATCTTCCCACCTGGTTGAACGCGAACTCCAGTCATATAACATTCCCTGAGAATATTTCCCTGCAAGTAGAGATCTTCCAGACCCCTCACGTTTCCAAAACAAAAAAACCTTGTGAATTTATAAATGCCCGATTCCTTTCATCGAGCCGGCGAACTGTTCTATCGTGGCTGACTTTACCGTTTTTGACAATAGTTTAAAAAATACCCATCTGAGCAGTTACAATTGAGTGATGAAATTCGCCGGTTGACCAAAAATTCGGCGAGGAAATACTATAATAGGAACGCTTGAAAATTTCACTTCCCTTCGCGCCTTTGCGGTTCGTTGTGATGATTGTTTATAAAACAGGCATTTTTCCGGCATCACTATTCAGGAGGCAAGCATGGCTGAGACTCTCAAGATCGTTATCCCAATGGCAGGCTGGGGCACACGCATGCGCCCGCAAACCTGGAGCAAGCCCAAACCACTGGTGGGTGTGGCGGGCAAGCCTTCTTTTGACCACCTGATGGATATGTTCAACACCATTCCAGACCCGGCCAACACCGAATTTATCTTTATCATCGGGCCGTTCCTCGGGGAACAGATCCCGGTCTACGTTAAAAAACATTACCCGCAAGTCAAAGCCCATTATGTTGTGCAGGAGGAGATGAAAGGCCAGAGCCATACCATCTGGTTGGCGCGCCACTTTGTGAGCGGGCCGACCATTGTGGTCTTTTCAGATACCCTGCTCGAAACCGATTTCTCCTTCCTGTCCAGCGAGCCCACCGACGGTGTGGCGTGGGTCAAGGCTGTGCCAGATCCGCGGCGCTTCGGCGTGGCCGAGCTGAACCAGGATGGGTTGATCAAACGCCTGATAGAGAAACCCCAAACGATGGAAAACAACCTGGCGGTGGTGGGCTGCTACTACTTTAAAAAAGGCGAAGACCTGGTAGCCGCGGTGGATGAACAAATAAAGCGCGCCATCCAATTGAAAGGCGAGTATTTCTTGGTGGATGCCATTAACCTGATGATCGACAACGGCGCGAAGATGCGCACGCAGAGCGTGGATGTCTGGCTGGACACCGGCACAATCGAAGCCACGCTGGAAACCAACCGTTACATGCTCGAAAACGGGCGCGACAATTCGGCAGTTTCGGCCCAGCGCGCGGGCGTGACCATCATCCCGCCTGTGTACATCCACCCCACGGCCAAAGTGGACGGCTCGGTCATCGGCCCGCATGTCTCGATCAGTTCCAACTGCGAGGTGAGCGGATGTGTGATCAGCAACAGCATCCTGGACGATGGCGCCGAAGTGACCCATTCGGTCCTGGATGGTTCGTTCATCGGACGCTATGCCCGTGTGGACGGCCAGCCAAAAACCATCAACATCGGCGACAATTCGAGCATCCAGTTGTAAAATTTTCACCGTAACCCACATAATCGTATGGGCTTCCCACCACGAGCATGTGGGCTTAGACGCCAGGATCGCAAAGAACGCAAAGAAAACCCTTCTTTTTTAAATAAAAAGCACTTCTTAGCGCCCTTCGCGCCTTCGCGGTTCCAATTTTTTTGTGTTCCAAGGAGAAAACCATGCAGGGAGTCGATCCACAGAAATATCTTTCACAGCGCGTAGTCGGGCTGAAACCGTCAGGCATTCGCAAATATTTTGACATCGTCGCCACCATGAAGGAAGTCATCTCGTTGGGCATCGGCGAGCCGGATTTCACCACGCCAAAACCGATCCTGGAGGCAGGCATCCGTTCGCTGCAGGCCGGTGAGACGCATTACACCTCCAATTCGGGCAAGCTGGAACTGCGCCAGGGTATCGCGGACAACCTGCAGCGCCTGTACGGCGTAAAATACGACCCGGTCACCGAGGTCATCGCCACAGTGGGCGTTTCGGAAGCGCTGTACCTGACCTTTGTGGCACTGCTCGACCCGGGGGATGAGGTCATCATCCCGACACCCTGTTTTGTGGCCTACCAGGCCGAGGTGTATTTGGCAGGCGGCGTGCCAGTGGAAATCCCCAGCCGGATGGAAGACAACTTCCAGGTGGACCCGGATCAGGTGCGGGCCGCCATCACACCGCGTACCAAGGCCATTTTCATTGGCTACCCCAGCAACCCGACCGGGGCGGTGGCGGAGCGCGAAATCCTGCTGGAAATCGCCAAAATCGCGATCGAGCATGACCTGGTGGTGGTGTCCGATGAAATCTACGACCGGCTGGTGTACGGGTTCAAGCATGTCTGCTTCCCGGCCCTGGGCGAGGAACTGCGCCAGCGCACTGTGTTGCTGGGCGGGTTCTCCAAGAGCCACGCCATGACCGGCTGGCGGGTTGGCTTCGCGGCGGCGCCAAAGGAGATCATCCAGGGATTGCTGCGCGTACACCAATACACAATTATGTCCGCGCCTACCACCGCCCAAGATGCGGCCATCGAGGCGATCAAGAGCGATAGTTATGTGGATGAGATGGTGGCGGAATATGACCGGCGGCGCAAGCTGATCGTGGGCGGACTGAACAAGCTGGGCCTGACCACCTTTGAGCCGCGCGGCGCGTTTTATGCCTTCCCGAACATCAAGGCCTCAGGCATGAACAGTGAAACTTTCGCGGAGAAGCTGCTGTTTGAGGAGCATGTGGCGGTGGTGCCGGGCGATGCCTTTGGCGCGGGCGGGTCGGGCTTTGTGCGCTGTTCCTATGCCACGGCCTATGAAAAGATCGAAGAAGCCCTGCGCCGTATGGAAAAATTCATGCAGCGCCACGGCTGATGTGAAAGAGAGTGGCGGCCGGAGCAACCTTCTGCCCGCGCTTTCGCGCTTGACACCTGACACTTGATACTTGGCACTTTGTTTTCAAACAGGAGCTGATCATGGAAATTCTTGGCATAGATGTGGGCGGTTCGGGTATCAAGGGCGCACCAGTAGATACAAACACCGGTGCGCTGATGGGTGAACGTTTTCGAATCAAAACGCCAAAAGGCGCCGAGACCGAGTCGGTGGCCGGTGTTGTCAAGCAAATCGTGGATCATTTTGAATGGAAGGGTCCGGTTGGAATCGGTTTTCCGGCCCCCATCAAACACGGCATCGTCAAGCTGGCCTCGAATGTCTCCCCGGCCTGGATCGGGATGAACGCAGATGAATTCCTGACAACGGCCACCGGCTGCGATGTGACTGTTGGAAATGACGCCGATGTGGCCGGGCTGGCGGAGATGGCGTTTGGCGCGGGCAAGGACAAAATGGGCACGGTCATCCTCATAACGCTGGGCACCGGCCTCGGTTCAGCCATCTTTATCGATGGCAAGCTGATCCCCAATACCGAATTCGGCCACATCGAAATCGATGGGCATGACGCGGAAACGCAGGCCTCCGATGCGGCCCGCCAGCGCGAAGAGCTCTCCTGGAAGAAGTATGCTCGCCGGTTGAACCGCTATTTTCTGCAAATGGAAAAACTGTTCTGGCCAGACCTGTTCATCATCGGCGGGGGCATCAGCAAGTTTTCAGATAACTATATTCCGCTTTTGAGGGTCGAGGCGCCAGTAGTGCCGGCTTCCTTCCTGAACGAGGCCGGAATTGTCGGCGCGGCCCTGGCGGCCCGTAAATCATAATAAATTCGTAGCTACGTTGGACTGACACCCTGGCAGAGTTTCAAAGTGCTTACTTATGACTGATGGTGGAAGAGGAAATTCCTTTGAAAAAACCACGACAAGCCTTGTGGGACAAGTTTTGGGCCGAACATGGATCGCCCAATAATCTTTTTCACCGCTTGCTCTGGCTAATCCGTTTTATCTTTTCGCGAGCTTATGCCAAGATAATTTACGACACAGTCGGATCCATTCCCAATCCGCGATTGATCGAAATCGGATGCGGATCAGCGAGAACGCTGCACTATCTGAAAGAGGGTTATCGCGATGGCATCTTCTTTGCGCTGGACTTATCAAAAGAAGCGGTAACATTGGCCAGAGATATCGATCCTGATTTTCACCCAACCTGTGCCAATGCGCTATCCACCCCGCTTCCTGCAAACTGTATGGATATCAGCTACTCGATTGGATTGGTTGAACACTTTACGCGCGAAGAAGCCGCACGAATGATCGTAGAGAAAAATCGCATCACCCGCCCGGGAGGATACGTGGCGGTGATGGTGCCCTGGAAAAATTCGGTCTACAACCTGGTAGTGCGTAAAGCTTTTGGCGACAAATGGCCGTTTGGCGATGAAGATCCGTTCCGCCGGAAAGAACTTGCTGATTTTTTGGCCGCATCCGGTGTAATACCTGTTAAAGTGCATGTGATTTATGGATCCACATTGCTGGGAATTGGAATGAAACCCCATTTAGATTTGCAATCATGAGAAATGCTATGGATGCCGATCCAAACGAAAAACAAACTAAAATTTCTCAATCAGAAACTGAGAAGCCAACAACAAAAAATGAGATTTCAGTCATAGGTTATCTCAACCTGACGCTTCACACCTTTTTTCAGCATTTGATTGACCTTGATTTTCGCTTCCTTCCCAAATCTTTATTGATGAGGGATGTATCACGAAAGGTTGAGCACCTTTCTGAACAGCCTGCAATCAACATTCCAGCCCAAACATCTCAAGCAATACCCCAGATGTTGGATGATTCCATATCAAGTATCGCCGGGGGCGGTACAGAGCAAGCGGTCAACTCCGCTCCCAGTGGAACGGTGGAATTTATTAATACGCCGGATGAAAACATGGTTCGGGTGAATATCTCTGCGGAATTCCCCAAGGGATTAACCCTGCATCTCACTCTGCGCGGTGAAACAAGCCAGCCCGGAGAGCCCAGGGCGATTGTGCAGTTTGGGAAAAATGCTGCGCCTGAAACCCCTGCGCGCGAAGCTGCAACAGCAAGACCCACGGTCAAACCATCACAGCATTTGGATACGCTGTTTGTGAAAATAGCCGGTCTCCTTCGCTTGTTTCGGGAACGGGCGGATGCTGCTTTAATCGGGCTTGCACTTCTCGTGTACGCCCTGCTGGTCAGCATCGGCATTGATCGCTTTCCCATTTATTTCTTCACCGATGAAGCGATCCACATGAACCTGGCTGCTAATTTCATCCGGGATGGTTTTAAAAATTATTTTGGAGAGTTATTTCCAACCTTTTTTACAATTGAGGGCTGGGTAAATGGCACCAGTGTTTATGTGCAGCTAATCCCCTATTTGATTTTTGGGAAATCTGTCATCGTGACCCGCCTCGTTTCTGCGTTGATCTCACTTCTTGGCGCGCTGGCCGTTACTCTGTTGCTCAAAAACGTTCTTAAATTTAAGACGCACTGGATCGGAATTTTACTGGTATTGACCACTCCCGCATGGTTCCTGCATGCGCGCACCGCCTTTGAATATGTCGAGGTCGGCAGTTTTTATGCAATGTTTCTGTATTTTTACAGCCGCTATCGCACTGGTGATATTCACTATATTTACTATGCGCTTGTTGCCGGAGCGCTCACGTTTTATACCCACGGTCTTGGGCAGATTTTGATGGGTGTTACCGGTATTGCACTTCTGGTAATGGATTTTCGCTATCATTTTGCGGCAGAACGACGCAAAACAATCCTTCGGGCCACCGGGCTGTTGGTGCTGCTGTCCCTTCCATTTGCGCGTTACTACATCGCTCACCCCGACGAAGCCGCAGGTCAGATGATGCGCCGGCAATCCTACTGGACAAATCCGGATTTCACCTCGTTAGGAAAACTGGCGGAATTCTTCCACCAGTACATTAACGGATTAAACCCAATTTATTGGTATTCCCCTGATTCCGTTGATTTGATCCGTCACGTCATGAAGGGCTATGGAAACGGACTCTGGTTTACCCTGCCATTGGCAGTTCTCGGTCTGATCATTACCATCCGGAATCTTCGGCAGCCGGCTTATAGAATTTTGCTGGTTGCCCTGCTGACCTGCCCGGTGCCCGCATCGATGGTTGCAATTGGGATGCCGCGCACGCTTTGGATGACCATACCATTGGCAATTTTGACCGCAGTTGGTGTGGAGCGGCTCGTCACGTGGCTGGCAGGAAAATTCAATTTCAAATTTGCCTATATTCAATTAATCCTGGTGGCCGTTCTGGTCAGCGGCAGTTTCATGATGCTCACAGATGCTTTGCAAAACGGCCCAATCTGGTATACCGATTACGGATTATATGGCATGCAGTACGGCACCTTACAGATTTTTGGGGATTTTATCCAGCCAGACCTTGTACAGCATCCGGAGCGAAAGTATATTGTTTCTCCAAGCTGGGCGAATGGGGCCAGTCAGTTTTTGGAGTTCTTTATTCCAACTGCCAGTCAATCCAGGGTTCATTTGGGACAACCGGTTGACTATTTAAATGAAATCCGTACCAATCCGGATAACACCATCTTCGTTGCGACAACCGACGAATACAACAAGATCCTGGCTACCCAGCACTTCAAGAATATCCAGGTTCAAAAAATAATTTATTACCCGGATAAAACGCCTGGCTTTTACGTCCTGACACTTCACGCAGTCGACAACCTGGATGAGCTCTTGAAGGCCGAACATGAGGCAAAAATTAAACCCATTGAAGATGACGCGCTCATCAATAGCGTGACGTACCAGGTCTGGCACTCACCTTTTGGAATGGGCCAAATTTCGGATGTATTTGATACCGACCCGAACACCTTAATACGGGGTCTGGAAGCCAATCCGCTGGTTTTGGACCTGCACCCAGCTTCGCCGCAGGTTGTGCATGGGATAACTTTCAAGCTTGGGTCGATGCCTAAATTCACAATAACCATCTCACTGTATGCGCCACAGTCTGAAAGTCCAATTGAATATAAGCAAACCTTTACCAACCTGCCAGGAGAGCAGGAATTTAGCATGAATTTTGACCGCGGCCCGGCACAGGTATCACGGATATTGATCCAAATAAATGATGAGCTGTCTGGCAAAACAGGGCAGATTCATGTAAGGACGATCCTGCTTCATTAACTTGAAAAGCGGGGAGTGATTGTCTTTCAGCATGCCGGTTATTATCGGGCAGACTGAAGCGTTTTATTTTTGGCACTGCAGCAGGTCAACGGCGCGCGCGGTGAAATCGCCCTGGGGGCCGCTGACACGAGTGGGCAGCCACAGGCTGCACAGCGCGGAAGCCATGCCCTGGTTGATGGTTCGGGTTTCGCGGGTCAGGTCAAAGGCATTTTTCCAATCCCCGGTCTGCATCAGGGCCCGGATGAAAACCAGGTTTTCATAACCGTTGGCGGCGCGCAGCCCGGCCTGGCGGGTCTGGTTCCACAACCCGGCGGCGGTCTTCCAATCCTGACGCTGGGCAGCCAGCTCGCCCTTTTCATAAAAATAACACCAGCCGGAAGGTTCCCCCGGCCCGATAATCGTGTTAAACGGGCTGAAATCCGTATGAGCATCCACCAGGATGTTCTGCGGATCCGAAAGCTGCGCCAACGCACGGGTTTCGGGTGGGATGCGCGCGTAGCTGGCATAGCCCGGGTCCAACACGCGCAGACACTCGCCCTGCGCCGGGTTGAAATACAGCGCGAGAATCCGGGCTGGGTCGCTGGAAAAATGCAGCGTGGCGTGCTCTTCGTTCAGGCTGTGAGGCGGGGAAGTGACAGCCGCCCCGCTGAAAAGATACGGGGTGCCGTAATACCAGTAGGGGATGCGCCCATCCGCGCCCGGCTGGGCGGCGTACAGCACGTTGATCGACATCGCCATCGCAAAATCCGGGTTGGTGGCCAGCTCCGCCGGCGAACCGGGCTCGAGCACAGGCAGGTAGGAATCAGCCATCACCAGCGCCGTATCCTGGCGGATGCCCGGCATACGCCAGGTCAACTGCTGATAAAAGCGGGTACGCGCCTCCCAGACCTGGCGAAAATCATTTTCCACCCGGAACTGCCAGCCAACCAGCAGCCCGGCGATCACGGCCAGCACGGCCAATCTTGCACGCTGCGCCAGCGCGATTTCGAGCAGGGCAGTCAGGATCAGCGCCGCGCCAGGGAAGGCCGCCAGGGCCAGGCGCGCGTTCCCCGGCCATTCGCTCAGAAAAACCGTGTACCCGGCCAGATAAGCCGGCAACAGACCGGCGGCCAGACCAAGCGCGCCCACCAACAGCGCCTGCCGCGCGGCAGGCGCAGCCGGCTCCGGCCCGTCTGTTTGCAAGCCACGCGCGGACAGGTACACAGCACCCGCGCTCAGCAGCCCAAGCGCCAGGATGATCAGGTTTGTGCGGTTGCCGGGATCAAGATACGCGGGCTTGATGACCTGCGCCCACGAGCTGAACAGGGTCAGCCCCGCGTCCGGGATCATATAGCGCAGGAAACCCAGCGCGGTTGCCAGCGGGTTGCTGAACAGCCCCTCCGAAACGCGGAAGGATTTACGCAGCGGCTGGTAGAAAAATCCGCGCCACAAGACGGAACCCAGGAACAGGGCAAAGTAGGGCAGCCAGGTCAGCGCGGCGCGGCGCAGCCGTTCTCCGCGCGCCTGGCTGGCGGGCAGCACAATCCAGATCAGCGCGGGGCGCAGCACTTCGAGAAACCAGGTGTACTCGCTGGTGAACAGGCTGGCAACCTTCACCAGCAGCGCCAGGCTGGTCCACAGCCAGAATTTTTCCGGCTGTTTGACCGCCTTCAGGCTCAGAAAAAAAGATAAAAACAGCAGGCAAAAACTGAACCAGACTTCGGAATAGGC
>CAIWAX010000034.1 GCA_903910795.1 uncultured Anaerolineae bacterium | reverse complement strand
TGAACGAAGCCAAGTCCAGCGTAGCTTTGCTTACCTGTGGAAATATGTCAGAGCCAATATTTTTATAAAGAGCTAACTGCCCCTCTGCCGCAACAATGTTATCTTTTGCGTAAACCGTGACCTTAGATTCAGCGTCGGCAAATTGCAACATTTGATCTTTCATATAGCCGACATAGGAGTTAGAAAGCAAAGCGTTGAAGCGGGCCATCGTATCTTCTTCTTCGCTTCCCGCTTTAATCAGATCAGTCATAGCTCCAACAGCCAACCCAATACCGGTGGCAGCAGCCGCCCCAAAAGGGCCGAATGCGTCACCGATCTTCTGGATTATGCTTGTCGCTGCATCAACAGCGAGGATCTGAATTTCAACACTTTCGCCCATTACTCAATATCCTTGTTCGCTTTCGCTTCAGCGGCGTTCTGTTTTTCTTCGAGGGCGACCTGCCAGCGGTCAAACCATTCTTGAGATAGCCTTTCCTCAAACTCTTGGGCCCGCAAAGGATCCCAGTGTGCCATTTGCAAAATCTTGAACCAAGCGGGAGGATCGATCAGCCCTTCTTCAAGGAAGAAGTACTTTTTGATCGCCTCCCTTTCGTCGGGGGGATAGCACCGCCTGGGTCAGGCGCGTAAATTCTCCGCAAAGTTCCAAAAAGTTCGTCTTCGGAGAGGTCATATAAAAGTTCCCGAGCTTCAATCGGGTCCGCGGGCTCGATAATGCAAGGAAGCAAGAGCGAAATAATGTCCTCAAAAAATTTGAGCTGTTCAGCCTCGCTGAGATTTGGATTTACCTGTGCCTCTTTCACCTTTTTTGAGAGGTTCAGATAAGCCATGTTCCGGCGTAGAAAACCACCGCTTTGACGGCTGGGTGGTTGAATTTTCAAAATTGACATAATGTCCTTTATGGCAGGCTGGCGAGGCTGTTCACGATCAAGATCTGGCCGGCGCTGGCAGCGGTTGGGTCATAAGCCATAGTGAATTCGCCTGTAACTGTGTCAATGCCGGCGTTTTCACCGAGGTTTGAGAACTTCGACCAATATCCATAAAGATCCACGATCAGGGTCTTATAGGAATAAGTGGTTCCCGCAGTTGCTAATTTCGTGCCCTGGATTTGTAGGCGGATCACCCGTGGCGTCTTATTCCGCCAGGCCGCTTTTTCAGCAATCGCAGAGCCTTCATGATAAAAATCAACTTTCAGACTGCCTGAAGGCAGCCCCATCACAACCTGGCTGTAATCCAGGCGGCCGTCAGCAGTTGCAAGGCCATCCAGGCCCGTGTTATAGACAAAGTCATAAGCCAGGACAGTGTTTGACTTGAGGGTGGTTCCAGCGCTTGAGCTGGTAGGATCAATGTAGAGCTGAGATTTTTGAAAAACCATCTCTTCAACGGATGGAAGAGCGAGATTCGTAAACCACTGCTCAACGGTCACAGACCCACCCGCGGCCTCAATCGCGGTGTTCTCAGTTACGGTCAAAGAACCAGCAGCGCTGGCGGTGACAGTGAAAACTCCGTTGTTACTAACAGACCCAGAAACAAGCACCCGGCAGCCGATAGGGAAGATCGCAAGACCGTTGTTTGTGTCTGTGATGTGGTGAGTGTTGTCAAAGGCAATACCAGTTCCTGTAATGTTGCTGGGAGCGACGGTACGCGTCCCCAAAATCCCGCTCATATCGAGCGACTTTTTCACTTTGCCAGAGAGCTTGAGCTGCTTCAGGTAAGCGTAAGTAGCCTTTTCCATCTGCTGTTCATCACCGCCCTCAAGGCTATAAGTTTTGGTCGTTGGCTTTGGGTATCCGGTCGGAAATGGATATGGATAAATCTTGCCAGTTCCAGCACCATCGGCGGTTCCGGTCACGACGTTCTTTATGCCCATCGCGCATAGGTAAGGAAGCTGTTCAAACGTGGCAGGAATAGGCGTCAACGCGAGCGAGCCCGCCTGGTAAGGGATGTAGGCACGGGATAACTGCATCAGAAAACCAACATCTTCGTTGGGATTGACGACCTGAGTCTCGTCTTGCAAAGTGCCTTCACCGCGCCAAAAACCTGTAGCAAGTACGCCTGTTCCGGGCGTGACTTCTGGCCCGATTTGGATCTTCCTGAAATTTTTAGTACCGGGCGCCATATTTGGCCTCCATTAGTTGATCAAATTAACGTTTTGCATCAAAAACTGATACCCGCGTACATCCTTACCGCCGTAATCAGTGGATAAGAAAGTGATTTGGACATTTTCAAAATTTGTAATGGCTCCACCAAAACTCGGATCTGTCCACAATGCCGGTGGAATGCTGTCTAAAAAAGGCGCGAGGGTAGCTATGTCTCGATCCAATCTCGAACCCGTAATGATCACATCGACAGCGATACTCAAGATTGCGCGCTTTGCTTGTAAGGGTCCGCCCGTGACATCTCCAGAAGCGACATAAACAACAACCATCGGCTCCTGGGTAACCTGCTCTGGCGGATTATCGAAAACCTTGCGTAAACCGCTGACGCCTCGGACTGTAGTGATAATGGCCGCAAGTGCACCCGCGATGGTTTGACTACTCATCGGTGCCTCATGAATGTCGATAGCATTTCACGAACATCCGGGTCTAATTCTGGTATGGACATGGTTTGCTTTCCGAGCGCGGACATTGACGATGATCCAAGCGGAGTAGATAAGCGCGTAAACCAACGTAAAGATTGCTGAATACAGGCTTGATTGACCAGCCGGGGGACACCCGGCCAGCCAAATAAGCCAATGATCTTTACCCCTTTTGCGACCCCAACCGGAAATGTATAAGTCGTCTGGAATGGGACTACTCTTATTTCACGATAGGGCTCTGGATCTGCCATATAAGCAGCGTTGAAAGGCCACAGGTCATACATGCTCGATGTCCAAGCGTAGCCATACCCGCGCGAGCCATAATCAGTAGCAATGCTCGTGACGCTCACAAGATCGTCAATCTGCAGTTTCATTGCATCTTTGGCGGTGTAAAAGCGTGTTTCATCGCTGCCTGATTTCCAAAATCTCCGACCTGTTTCGTTGTCAATTGAACGGGATGCCGATTCAATAATCACGCTCAGCGAGGTATCATCGTTTGCATCGGTGATGCTCAGAGCGGCTTTTAGATCGGTTAAAAGGCAATACCCGTTCGTGATTGACATTGGTTAGCTATCGTTTTCTGTGGATAACTCTTTAGCCTGGCGTCTCTGCTGGGGAGTTTTGGGCGTGACTTCAACCGCGATTTCCTCTGGGGTCATTGCTTCTGCCTTCCGATGCTCTAGCAGATAAGCGCCAATATCAGGAGAAACTTCGTAAATTCCATCGGGCACAAGAACCTGGACGATGTTCCCGGTCTCGACTTCGATGACGTTGACGTCACTTCCTTGAAAATATTCCAACATTTTGACTTGCATAAATTTCTCCTTACCCGTTTCCAGCCGCTATCACGGTCACGGAAGTGCCGCTCGTCCAGGTTACGCGCGCCCGGAATAGCAAATAGCCCAGGTTGTAGGTTGTGAAAATCCCGACGGCCGTGGCGCTCGAAGCATTTGCACCGCCTGAGTTGAAAAACGGAACCGCGGCCCAGGTTGTACCGCCGTCATTGCTCCCCTCAAAATTGACTGTCGCAGTAAAAGTTCCAAGCAATTGAACAGAAAGATTCGTCAAACCGGAAACGTCAAATACAGTTCCGTTTCCGGTGGCACTCACCGCGTTTTGAAGGGTTAAATATTTGGGGTGAAGCATTGCTCACCTCCTATTCGTCTACCGTGTACTCGATCACCACGTAGGCTTCACCAAGGGCAGTGGCGGCAATGCCGGTATGCCGAACATCGATCATGGTGTTGGCGGGAATGCGGGTCTTGACCAGGGGAATGGCAGTTGTCGTGCCAACGGTTGAGCTGTTGGCATACGCAGTTGCGGCTGCGATGTCAGTTCCACCCACAGTTGTGCCAATCGTCACATTGGCAGCCGCAACAGTGCCGGCCGTCTCGGTCGTGTAAACGATGTAAGCCTTCTGCAGGTTGATGGGCTTTGAGCCAACACTGATGGCGTCATCAACGGTCGTGCCAGCGCCATTGTCGATATTGAAGTTTCTGGATTTGAGTACCTGTGTACTCTGTCGTAAAAGTCCGCGAGGCATATTGTTTTCTCCATAGGGAGGCGGGAATTACCCTGCCTCCCCCTGATTACTCTTTGAAAAATTTTGGCCGCTTAGCTCAAGCCCACGTTGTAGGAAATGGCGGAAGCGAAGGTGTCACGCTGGACCATACCCACGCGCATCATTGCCACGATCTGAGTGGCATCAGCAGCGGGGATGCGCTGGGTTTCGATGGTGATACGGCGCTTGTAACCAAGCTGCCACTGATCCCAACGCACAGCCAGGATCGAGCCCGTGGTGTTGTTGGCCGGGGTTGTTTGATCAACCTTGCCAGCGGTGTTGGCGCGGCGCTGGGTACCAGAACCGGTTGATTTCCAGTGCATGAAGGCGCTCACGACCACGGGGTAGCCATAAATGCCAGTCAACAGACCCTTGTCGATGGTGGCCTGGATGGAAACATCCTGGGTCTTGACTTCAGGCAGGGTCATGGCCTTCCAAAGGGTATTCGCATCGAGGATGAAGGAAACCTTGCTCTGATCCAGGGCGTTGATACCGGCCGGGCCCAAAAGCTTTGCGGTGGCGAGGAAGTCTTCGGCAACCAGGGAGCCGCTTGCGGAACGTGAGGCAGCGGTTGTGGTAACCAACGGCGACTTGCGGAAGCCGTTGAAGAGCAAGTACAAGTCAGTGGAACCGGGAGTGCCACCGATGTGGTTAATGTTGGTGGTGGCACCAGTGGCGGTATCACCGTCGATCACGAGGTGCGTGAACTGTTCCAGGCAGGAAACTTCAAGCTGCCGGCGCAGGTTGGGAGCGAAGGCGATCAAGCTGTCTTCATCCATTTCGCCAGACCACATCGTGCGCGCGCCCATCTTGCCAACAGACAACTGCTTGTTGGCGGTTGCGACCTTGGAGTCGGGCACGGAACTGTCCGGGATACCGGTTGTGCTGTTTTTGGCCGTGGTTTCGCCGACCATGTACCAGGTCGGGTCAGCACCTTCCAGGGGCAGGTAAATGCTGGAAAAGCCCTGGGGAATTTCGAGAGCACTGTCCATAAGACGCTGGCCAATGCTGTGATCCTGGCGGATGACATTCCAGAGGTTGGTTGAATAAGCGGTGCCGATGAAGTCGGAACCAAAACCACTTTGAGCGGTGTTGTCCAATTCATTTGCCTTGATGCCATCAGCTTTCATTGTCTGGATGGCTTCGCGGTACATCAGAGAGTTGCTGACCTTGATGCCCTGAACATCACTTTCGCCCTTGATGGCTTCATCCGATTCCAGCCGAAGAGCCAGGGCCTTGATGGCAGCGCGCGGGCCCTGTGCGTAATCCTTGTTTTCGCTCAGAGGTTTGTTGGGGGTCAGAACATCGATCATCAAAGCCAGGTCGCGGGCTTCGAGGTTGTCGTACTTGCGAGCCTCTGCGAATTTGGTCGCATAAGGGCTGCCAGGGCGGGTGGGCAGGCGCTGGCTTGCGGCCATTTCCTTTTCCCATTTCTCGCGTTCGAGCTTGACAGCGGCATTGATCCGGTCTGAATCAGCTTCGCTTTGGGCCTTGATGGCCTTATCCTGTGCTTCTTTGGCGGTCAGCGCTTCAGCGACTTTCGCTGCCACCATTTGGGTAATTTCGTTTTCGTCCATTTCTTTGTCTCCTGATTTGATTGATTGGTTCGGATTGGTGGGTGCAATATTAGGCGCGGTAACGACCGCCTCTGCCTGCCCTCGTTGGTTATCGCCGGGCTTAATCGGCGTCATTGCTTGTTTGAAGATCTGAAGATTGGCTTTTGCCGCCGGCTGAGCTATTGCGTAAGCATTGGCTGGGTTACGGCCTGGGGCCAGATCCAGTAAGCTCAATTCGGTGGTTGCCCATTGGAGAATTTCCCCGTCTCGAGCAACTCTTACTAAATGGGAAATTGCCCCGCTTGAGGCCCGCGCCTTGCCAGCCAACGCGGCATCCCAGATGGTCTGCGCAAACTTGCTGGCCTGTTTCAGCGTGACCTTGAACCAGTGCCCGCGCTCGTCGGTCTTGGAATACTTCGCGCTGCCGATCACTTCCGGGACGGCCTGCTGGCTCTTGTCCGGGTTGAAACCGTGGTAGTAAAAGACCGGGATTTCCTTGAAGAACTCGAAGAATGTCTTGGTGCGGGCGCTGAAATACTGCTGGTCAACGTCTTTGCCGTTGATCGGGCCGCCGAATGGAATGCCGAGCACGTCCAGCACGCCCCACTCTCCGGCTGTCTTGATGGCGGTTTCCGCTGTGATATTCAGTAATGGCAGGTAATCGCGACCGGCCATTTTCAGCGCCTTTGAACCGGACAGGTTCGGCACAAGATGATCAGACGGCACGCCAGCTTTGGCTGCCTCATCCGGCATCGGTGTCCAGAGTTTCTCAACCGGAACCCACTGATCACGCGGGGCAAAGGTGAAACAACAATCGTTGTTCGGGTCAACCGTGTACGAAACCTTGTAGTTCTCATCCATCCCCGCACACACGATCACGTAATCAGGGTAGGTCTCGATCACGAAAGGCAGGGCGAACATGCCACCGTAATCAGTGGACTGGAATGCCGACATCGGCACTTGTTCTTTGATAAATGCATCAAAGGCCTGGCGAACTTCCGAGGCCATTTCTTCCAGGCTGTCTGCGTCGGCAGTAGCCTTGGTGCCGGGCTGAGTTGTTCCACCAGCGGCCTCGCTGTTTTCCTCAGCCTGGACATCGCCCATTAATTCAGCAAGCAGGGTTTGAATTTGTTTCAGACGGGAAATATCAGCACTGCTATTGCGAGCGCCGACTTTAACTGCGGCCAGTTTGATGGCTTTCTGCGCCTCGAAGATTTCGCCGCTGTCGCTGCATAACTTGCCGGCTTTGTAAGCCTCATCAATTTTCCCCTTGATGAAATCGGCTGTTCCGAAAATAACCGCTTCAACTTTCCCGCTGTCAGGTTCATCGAACTGCGAGATGTAATTGAGCGCCTGGGTTGCCAGGTTAATATCGCCCATTTCCTTCCGGGCGTAGGCTTCGGCGGATTTAGGGTCAGTACCCAGGGTCAGCATGGCCTTGACAAAAGCTATTGACTTATCCGGATAAGTTGATAGCGCGGGATTTGTTTCATCCCCCGCTTGTTTCTGTGCAGCCTTTTCTTTTTTTTTGGCTTCTGCCATATTCACCTCGAAAAAAATTAACAAAAAAAAGGCGGTGTTTGCAAAATCACCAATTGCTTGGTTGATTTCTTGCAAACACCGCCTTTACGGGGCCTCTGGTGTATCCGCAGGATGACTCCCTGCCTTGCTTTTATATTACATTTGTTCTGAGTTTTTGTCAATTGATAATGATTATCTTTTTCATTTAGCAGATAAAATAAGCCCCCCGTATATCAGCACCACCATTGCCAGGTATCCGGGCCAGTAAGCAGTAAACCGCTCCATGTCTGTCATGTGGAAGCCGGGGAAAATGGCGATGTAAACCGGTATGCACAAACCGGATAAAGAAACAAGCCTGCCAAAGTAGAATAGTAACTTTTTCAGGATCATCCCAACCCCAATTCAACAATCGCTCGCGCTACACCCTGCTTGAACGCGGTCATTATGCCGGTCATGTTTTTCTGCAGGGTGTAAGTGTACAAATGCCAGCCGGATAAATTGAGCATTGAGGTTTGGCTATCGCCCACAACGTAAGGCGCGTAGCTCACTTCGTTCGTGACGATTTGGTTCTTGCCATCTCCGTAAGTCCGCCATCCCTCATTGAGCATTCCGCTCCGGTTCGGTTGTCCAGGTGTAATAAAACCCTGATTGATCATTGCGAACACGTAGCGCCGCTGACGGTCTGTAAAGAAACCGCCAACCCGTGACCAGGGTACGTGTGTATAGGGCGGGGATTGTTTCAGCGCGTGGAGCAGGTAATCATTTGCGTTCTCTACGCCGGCGTCGGCAACGGCTGGATACAATCCAACTAGTTTCGAGTTAACACTGTCGATGCCTGAGATATCGATACCCAGGAAGTCCGTTCCAGATAAAGGAGCCTGTGTCATAGTAAGCCTTTGATCTTTCTGATTATGTAAACATCACTCCATGACGGCACGCACGTAGGGCGGAATTCCGCCAACCCCCACACCGCCAGCGTCATAATGATTCGTGAGCAGAATGTCTGCCAGTGACGTGCAAGCACGACCCGGTACGCCATCAATCGAGATGGAAAGTTTCCTTTAAGTTCGCACAGATGGCCATAATCTTGGAACTCAAGAACCCGAAACTGAAATGGGCCGATTTCGAACACTTCTCCGAGAATGTGCGAGCGTAGATCGTAAATCAAAAACAGCGGGCCGCCCACCAGGCTGTAGGTTAGGGAGGTGAAGCCAAATTCGTTTGAGGTTACGTGGGTAAGTACATAGCCCGGTTTCATCGGGATTCATATCCTTTGATGG
>CAIWAX010000033.1 GCA_903910795.1 uncultured Anaerolineae bacterium | reverse complement strand
GGCTGGAAAATCTTTACCGCTAAACCAGTAGAGAAAAACCATTTGGACGCGGATGCCCTGCGGGTGACCTTAATATTTTAGCTTTTTCCGTGTTAGTCAGCGCTCGTCGGCGTCCCGAAAGAATTAGAAGAAGCAAGTTATGCGGTATTGCGGATTAAGTATTTATACGGATGTAAAAATCTTAAATAAAGATTAAAATAAGTTAGTGACGTAGTTTGGAGTGACAAGGCAAAAGCGATCACCCAAAACCATAGGCCTCAAACCGTTAAATGCGGTCAGGGTTGCCCAGCCGTCGAAATCAAAAGAACCTATTGGAGCATGTTTAATTTTAAAATATTTTGGTGATTTCGCCAGCCCCGCTTTTTTGATAATCAGTTATTGTCCAGCGCAGCCACATTTTGGGAAGAGCAAGTCGGCCCGCAGACCCAAAAAACATGGCTGAGCTGGTTAGTTCATCCGATATTTTGGTACCAATAAGGAGAATGTGAAATGAATCTCTCGATCAAGTATTGGTGGATCAATGTCCTTATGCTGCTGGCGTTGACCTTTAGCGCCCTGGGTAACATCCCGGTCAAAGCCGCGCCGTTAAATATTCTTCCGGTTTTCTCAAACGCCGTCACCGTCGCGAACAATAGCGATTCTGGCAGCTTGACGATCAGCAACAGTACTGTGTCAGGCAATAGCCTTGCTCAACGCGGTGTTCTGCGCCCGCAGAGTGCGGCTTGTGACATTGGGCCTTCCGAATCTGTCTTTCAGCTGACTGTCACCATTAACCAGGCTAGCACGCAGTCCGACCCGGCCCAAACCAGCCCGATCAACTTCACAGCGGTTTTTAGTAATGATGTTGCCGGTTTTGACGGCAGCGACGTAACCCTGGCCGGCACAGCCAACCCCGCCAGGGCCGTGGTGACTGGCGGCCCGAGTACCTACAACGTGGCCGTCAGCGGCATGACCGGCAGCGGCACCGTCACGGCTGTTATCGCGGCATGCGTTGCCAATGATGCTGCCGGCGACCAGAACACCGCTTCCACCAGTACTGATAATACGGTCACTTACCAAACCGCAAGGGCTATCACTTTTCAATCGGTAGGCAGTCAAGACGGTTGGGTGCTCGAATCATCCGAGACTAGCAACGTGGGCGGGGCGCTCAGCAGCGCGTCCACAACTTTCAACCTGGGCGATGACGCGGCGAAGAGACAATATCGCGGCATCCTGTCTTTCAACACCGGGGCGGCACTGCCTGATAACGCCGTTATCACCGGCGTCACGCTCAAAGTCAAGCAGCAAGCGATCGTGGGCGGTGGCAACCCGATGAGCACCTTCCAGGGCCTCATGGTCGATGTCAAGAATGGCTTCTTCGGCACGGCGGCTTTACAAGCCAGCGACTTTCAGGCTGCGGCCAGCCAATCCTACGGCCCATTCAATCAGGCCCTGGTAGGCGGCTGGTACAGCATCAACCTGACCAGCGCAAAGGCTTTTGTCAACAAACTGGGGACCAACTCCGGCCTGACTCAACTGCGCCTGCGCTTCAAGCTGGATGATAATAACAACGCGATCGCGAACGTTCTCAGCCTGTATAGCGGTGATGGAGTCGCCGCCAATCGCCCGCAGTTGGTGATTACATATTCTGTGCCGTAGAAATTTCCAAACATTCAGATAAAAAGGTGACTGCGAATATTCGCAGTCACCTTTTTTGTTATCCTTGGAGCTTGTGCAGCTACTCACTGATTTGATGATTTGTCCATAATGCTCTTATTTTGGCTCGCAGGTCAACAGGAATGGATGATTCGCAAAGTGCCCGGTGGGCTCCCCGCACTCCGCACGTTCCTGGCAGGGATAGGTTCTTGCCGTGGGTAGTTACGCTTTTTATTTTAAGCTGTACCGGGGTCAGGCCTTCCTTAATTTTTCCAGAACTGCCGCCAGGTCTTCGGGCAGGGGCGCTTCAAAACTGCGCGGCTCTTTTTCATGGGGTAGGATAATCTTTAAGCGAAAGGCGTGCAGGAAGTGCCGTTTGAGATCCAGACTGGCCTTTTTGTGACCGTAGGTTTCATCCGCGACAATCGGGCAACCTAAAAAGGCGCAGTGCAGGCGTATCTGGTGGGTTCTGCCGGTGTGAGGGTGGAATTCCAGCAGGGTATGCCGGGGAAAATTTTCGAGGGTTTTGTAATCGCTGACCGCCTCGCGTCCCTTGATGAGTGAGGTGACAGCCATTTTCTTACGTTGGTTCGGGTCGCGTCCGATCGGGGCTTCCACCCGTCCGGCGGGTGTGGGTGGCCTGCCATCCACCAGGGCCAGGTAAGTTTTTTCCACCAGACGCAGGCGAAATTGATCCTGCAGCCAGTGGTGCGCCCGTTCATTTTTCGCCATCACGATCAAGCCGGATGTATCCTTATCCAGACGGTGGACAACTCCCGGGCGTTCCTCTCCGCCGATGCCTTCCATATCCGGTTCATATCCCAGCACGGCATTGACTAGCGTGCCGCTGGCATGCCCGGCAGCGGGGTGAACAACCATCCCGGCTGGTTTGTTGACCACGATCAATTCCTCATTCTCGAAAATAATATCGAGCGGGATGTCTTCTGCAATCAAACCCACCGAGTGAACAGGTGGAATCCGAACGGTGACCCGCTCACCACCGCCCAACATCTGACCACCTTTTTTGGCAGGCAGGCCATCAATTTTGATAAAACCATCCAGGATTAATCCCTGCAGGCGAGCCCGGGAGAATTCGGGCAAACAAATGACGAGGTATTTATCCAGCCGTTCGCCAGAACCTTTGTATTGAAAGAGTTCTATTCGGTCCCCAGCACTTTGCACAGCACTTTCACTCACCTGGGTTTTCTCCCGTATTTTCTGCAACTTCAGATTCGGCATGAAAAATACCCGTAAGTTCAGTATCGGAGCCTATGGGGTCCTGAAGTGGTTCAGAGGGTGCAGGCGTGGCTGCCGCTTTTTTGTCATTTGATTCTTTTCGCCACATGCCCATCAGCAAAATCAGCACCCCAACGGTGATGCTGGCATCCGCGACATTAAAAACGGCGAAATTTCCAACTGAAATAAAATCTGTTACCCGTCCGTTGTTGGTCAGACGATCCACTACGTTGCCAAGCGCGCCGCCCATCTGCATCCCCATAGCCAGTTTGAGCCACCATTCACTGTTATCAACCTTGGGGTAATAGTAAATAATCAAGCCAACGACAACAAAGGCCAAAATTGTGAATACCCAGCCAAAACTCTGGAACGAGCCAAAAGCTGCTCCAGTGTTCGATAGATAGTAAATTCGCGCATAGGGTAAGAATTTTTCCCAACCAACTGGCAGCCAGGGCTGCTCCAGGGGTAGGGCGCGGACCATCGTTTTTGTCCATTGATCTACGGCAATGATGATGCCGGCCAGCAAAAACAGGCCGGCATAATGCACAGCATCATTATTAATTATTTTCTTCAATATTCCTCCAAAAAGCATGTTTATACACATATTGTACCAGTCTGTAAGAAGTGTTTGCTTAAAGCTTTCCACTGCAAAGATTTTCTAAATCTTGTCAAGCGGCAGAACCTTACCAACAAAATAGACAAAGCCTGAACTGAGCGCAAAAGCCATGAGTGGTGTAGCCCTCTGTGACGATAGACCTTCAGAAAAAGATTTGGAAAACCGCGATTGGGCTGGGCAAAATGGCGGAAATATGACAAGCTAATCGTTCTGGTTATTGCTTGTCCAAAATCAAACCGTCAAGTTTCAGCATGAGCAACCATCTCATGTCCATTGCCTTCCGACTTCAAGTGAGTAATCAAGTCTGGTCTATCGGTTTTCATCAGGCCGCCCAGCGAAATTGAATACAGCACAGAGAAAGGAGTCAGGTGAGACAATTGATGCTGGCCCAGAAGCTGCCGGATATGACTGTGGGTATTGGAGCACGGTCTTAATCCAGGACTGGATTTTATTTAACTTTGCGTTCTTTGCGCCTTGGCGGTATAATTCTTTTTAACAGGCGAGCCTTTCCAAATGGCCATGACAGAGGAAAGTAAATGGATAGAAGTTGCCAGAGATGCGCAAAACCCGGCTGTGATTTGCGCTCAACTCAACCCCATTGAAGTTCCCTCCCGAGCCGCTTGAGTGAAAACAGCGATGTTAAAGTAGTTCAAGCCGCCCTCCTCGCGTTAAAAGGGAAGCCGATGTTGGTCGGCGATAAGAGGACCAGTGATTGGTCAACTTGGGTGGTACCGCGGGAATTTGCTCCCGTCCCAGTGTGGACGGGAGTTTTGTATTTCAAACCCTTTGGCGAGGCGTTATTGGATTGTGTAGGGCGCAGCTTCTTTCACCCCGGATGTTTTACCGGTGCCGCTTCGCCCCTACATACCAAACACATGATAGGCCCTTGCCGTAACGCTACCTGACACTTACGATATTTACGGAGGTACGTATGCTTGAGAAACTGAACAAAATTGAAAAAACCGCGCTCGAAAGCCTGGCCGCGGTGACTGATGAAGCCGCGCTGGAAGCCTGGCGCGTCGCCAATATTGGCCGCAGTTCGCCGGTCATGAACGTCTTCAGCCAGATGAGCGGCCTCTCCAAAGAGGAACGCCCGCTGGTCGGCCAGCGCGCCAACCAGGTCAAGACCGCCCTGGAACAGGCTTTTGCTGCGCGCGCCGAAGTCGTCAAAAACGCGGCCCTGAGCAAGTCCCTGCAGGAAGAACGCCTGGATGTGACTCTGCCCGGCCGCCCGGCGCGGCGCGGCGGCCTGCACCCGGCCACCGTCACCCTGCGGCGCATGCTCGGCATCCTGGCCGAGATGGGCTTCCAGGTTTACACCTCGCGCGATGTTGAAACCGACGAGATGAACTTCCAGGCCCTCAACTTCCCGCCGCATCACCCGGCCCGCGAAATGCAGGATTCCTTTTACATCGAAGCCGGTGAGCGCGGCGATAACCCGCTCCTGATGCGCACCCATACCTCGCCCGGTCAAATCCGCGCCATGCGCGAATTTTCGGGCGCCAATCCTGAGAACCCGCCTTCCATCCGCATCGCCCTGCCCGGCATGTGCTACCGTTACGAACAGATAACGGCGCGTTCGGAAGTGCAGTTCTACCAGATCGAAGGCCTGGCTGTTGGCGAGAATATCACCTATGGCGACCTGAAGGGCACCCTGGCCGATTTTGCGCGGCGCATGTTTGGTGAGCATGCCAAAGTGCGCTTCCGCGCCTCGTACTTTCCTTTCACCGAGCCCTCGGCCGAGATGGATGTGGAATGCTTCGTGTGCGGCGGCAAAGGCTGCGCCGTTTGCAAGAATTCCGGCTGGCTCGAAATCCTGGGTTCCGGCATGGTGCACCCGAACGTGCTGCAGAACGGCGGTTACGACCCGCGCCGCTATACGGGCTTCGCCTTTGGTATGGGGCCGCAGCGCATGACCATGCTGCAGCACCGCATGAACGATATTCGTTATTTCTGGGGAAACGACATCCGTTTCCTCGAGCAGTTCTAAGGAGGATGCCATGAAGGTACCTGTTTCCTGGCTGAAAGATTATGTCGATATCCAGCTCCCGATTGAGGAGCTGGCCCGCCTGCTGACCGTCTCCGGTCTGGAGGTCGATGAGATCCATTACGTTGGCTGGCAGCTTCCGGCCGAGAACAAATACGGCTTCAAGATCAACGGTCTCAGTTGGGATCGCGAAAAGATCATTGTGGCCGAGATCCGCGAGGTGAGGCCGCATCCCAACGCCGACCGCCTGACCCTGTGCGACCTGTACGACGGGGAGCAAACGCTGGTGGTGCTGACCGGCGCGCCCAACCTGCACCCCTACAGGGGGACGGGGCCGCTCGCCAAACCGCTCAAGGTGGCTTACGCCAAAGAAGGCTCGACGCTGTATGATGGTCACGCCGAAGGGCTGGTGCTGGCTACACTTAAGCGCACCAAAATCCGCGGCGTCGATTCCTTCTCGATGGTCTGTTCGGAGAAGGAACTCGGCCTGTCGCTCGAACACGAGGGCATCATCCTGCTGGATGAGGATGCCCCGGCGGGCATGCCGCTGGCCGATTACATGGGCGACGCGGTTCTGGATGTCAGCATCCTGCCCAACAACGCCCGCAACGCCAGCATCCTGGGCGTGGCGCGCGAAGTGGCGGCCCTGACCGGCCAGCCGCTCAAGAAGCAAGCCTATGAGCTGCCGGTTTCCGGCGAGGCAATCGCAGGCAAGGTTGCGATCGAGATCAACGATCCGCAGCTTAACCCGCGCTTTACACTGGGCTTAATCCGCGATGTGCAGATCAAAGACAGCCCGTACTGGGTGCAGCGCCGCCTGCGGCTGGCCGGGATGCGCCCGATCAGCAACATCGTGGATGCCACTAACTACACCATGCTGGAAATCGGCGAACCGCTGCACGCCTTTGACTACGACATCCTGAAGGAACGCGCGGCCGGAAAGCCGGTCAGGATCATCACGCGCGCCGCCGGGCAGGGCGAGAAACTGACCACGCTCGATAATGCCGTGCGCGTGCTCAACCCATCCAACGTAATGGTGTGCGACGAAAAAGGCGCGCTCTCGATGGCGGGCGTGATGGGCGGGCTGCAAAGCGAAATCCACGACGCCGCCAGTGCCCCCGAAGGCGCAACGCGCAAAACAACCAGCAACATCCTGCTGGAAGGCGCGGCCTGGAACTTCATCAACATCCGCAAGACGGCCAATGCGCATAACCTGCATTCCGAGGCGGCCTACCGCTTCTCACGCGGTGTGCACCCGGCCCTGACGGTGGATGGCGTGCGGCGCGGGCTGTACTGGATGGCGCAGTGGAGCGGCGGCTGCGTTGCCCCCGGGCTGGTGGATGAATACCCGCTGCCGCCCATCGACCCGCTGGTGGAGATCAGCGAGCGCGATGTCAAGCGCGCACTGGGCATCGACCTGCCCGCCGCGGAAATCGCCGCGCTGCTGGAACGGTTGGAATTCAAATGCACAGTCAACGGCCAGACCATCCAGGTCCAGACCCCGGCCTTCCGCACCGATATCGGCGAGGGCGTGGTAGGCGTGGCCGACCTGATGGAGGAAGTCGCGCGGCTGTACGGGCTGGATCGCATCCCAGAGACGCGCATGGCCGATCCGCTGCCCCCGCAGCGCGGCAACCCATCTTTGGAACGCGAGGATCATGTGCGCGATATCCTGGTGGGCCTGGGCCTGCAGGAAGTTATCACGCACCGCATGAGCGCGCCGGAGATCGAGAACCGGCTCTTACCCGGCGGGAGCTCTGAAACGCCGCTGGAATATGTCAAACTGGCGAACCCGATCGCGCCCGAAAAGCGCGTCCTGCGCCGCAGTGTGCTGGCGAGTGTCTTGAACGTGGTCGAGCGCAACGCGCGTCTTTCGGATGCGCTGGAAATGTTCGAGATCGGGCCAGTCTTCATTCCGCAGGGTGGCGGCTTGCCGCTCGAGCCGCGCCGCCTGGCGATTGCGCTCTCTGGCCGCCGCTATTCCCCGGCCTGGGACAGCAAGCTGGGTGTCAAGCTGGATTTTTATGATCTGAAGGGCGTGATCGAGGCCCTGATGCAGGCGCTGCATCTGAATGTCAGTTACGCGCCTGCTGAACACCCCTCATTCCACCCTGGCAAGTGCGCCGCGGTGCTGCTGGGCAAAACCGCCCTGGGCGTGTTTGGCGAGCTGCACCCCTCGGTGCAGGAGAATTATGATTTCAGCGCCCCGCTGGCGGCCGCCGATTTTGACCTGGAGGCTGTGCTGGACGCCATGCAAACCGCCTTTGACCTGAAGTCCGTCAACGAGTTCCCGCCCATTCTGGAGGATATCGCCGTGATTGTGGATGAGGCTCTGCCCGCTGACCGCGTGGAGGCTCTCATCCGGCAGACCGGCGGCAAGCTGCTGGGCTCTGTACGCCTGTTTGACGTTTTCCGTTCCGAGCAGGTGGGAGCGGGTAAAAAGTCGCTGGCCTACGCGCTGGTCTACCAATCTCCGGACGGCACGCTGACCGACAAGGAAGCCAGCCAGGTGCGCTACCGCATCATCCAGCGCCTGGATCGTGAGTTGGGCGCGAAGTTGAGGTCGTAAGACAAGTTTTTCTGTGGCGGTTCACAAATTGAAAATTCGGATCTACCAAAAGGAAATCCCACAGGGCAGTTGCCCTGTGGGATTTCCTCGTATTTGCTGCCTGCGTGTGTGTTAATTTTTGCAAAAGCCAGGTTGAGAATTGCCAGAGGCGGAGGTTCAGCTTTGGATTTATACCCTTCACGGTCAAAAATGCGAAGCACCATGTTCCGTTTTTTGCTTGTGCTGAAAAACACAATGTGCGGTGCTTCGTTTATGACCTCACATCATGAACCTGGTCAAGCTATACCAGGGGTCAGTCAATTCTTCACAAATCCGGGTTGGTGAGATATTCCGGCAGGCTGAGATCGCCTGGAAGGCTTCCGGGATTATTATCTGTCACAATCACCCAGAACGGCGCTAATCAGGGCCGAGTCCACGTCCCTGGCGCGACAAATTCTGGCGTTTTGACCACGGCATCCTCGGCCAGCACCCGCCGCACATCATCTTTCTGCGCATCACTCAACTGTCGGGACTCGCTGGCCAGGGTTTCCCGTGCCATCAGCGAACCCGCTTGCGAATCTTTCTCCAACACCCGATAGACCGACTCCATCTCCACCTCCGGGAAACCGCAGTAAACCACAATGGCTCGCGCCGCCTCGCGAGGTGAGGTCTTCAGGTCTTCATAGCGCACTGCCATGCTGCTCACCCCTTTGTCCACCATTTGCAGGTAACATTGCATGCTGCGTACCCAGGTCATCGCCGTCAGGGTTGCCGAGCCAAGCAGGGGACCGCCGGTCTTTACGTACTTTGCGATCGATGGGACCGAGGAAGACAACATAGTATGCATATAGGCCCGGTATCTCTCGTCTTCAAAATCCATGCCCAGCGGAACAAAGGCGCGCAGTGCCGAATTCACATAGCTGATGGCGTTGCGATATAGGTAAATATTCCTGGTGTGCGGGAAGCGCTCTTGCAGCAGATCGGCCAGCTCGATGCAGAAACTGCGGAACTTGATCGCCCAGGCCGCTGGTTTCGGGTTGTTCGCGGTGGGTTTGCACTGCAGCTTCAGGCAGGCCACAAGCAGGTCCCCGGCTTCCTGTTCGTTTAGCCCGTCAAACCCGCGCACACCCACCAGCTGCGAGATCGCGTCCGGCTCGGAGATGCCCACCACTCCCGGTATCGCGTTCAGCGCCGCACCTACCAGCGTCGAACCACTGCGCCCCACCGAGTGTACCAGGATCAGCCGCGAGCTGTCCAACGTCACCATCTCGGCCAGTTTAACCAGTGTCTCGTACGGCACGCTGATCACGCTCTGCGCGTTTTCATACTGGGCCAGGTAAAAAAACGGCGCCGCGCTCAGATCAACCTCTGCCGGGGTCTCGACAAAAATCGCGCTGCGGTTGGCGTGGTCCAGGCAGTACAGGCTGATCAGTGGGTTGGAAAGCACCTCGACCGCATCCATCGCGACCGCATCGCCCAGCTCAAAATCCGATACAACGGAAAATCCGAATGCAAACGGGCGCACACGCGCCTTTACCTCCCTCTTGATCACATCCATTCATTCCTCCTGACCTGATTAAAAGAAACCCGCTCCAAACTGTCTTGAATAATGAATTACTATACAATGTTTGGCGCCCAACTTCAATCCCCATTTTCTTCGCCGTTTGTGACTGTGGGCATTATATGCGCCGGTTCGATGTATAATTAAGTACACGTAGTTTATCCATTATGTTGGAGTTAAAAGGAGCTAGGATGAACCGTACTATCGCAATAATTCTGACCGTGGTAACCACCTTGTGCTGTGCCTGCCCTGGTTTTGGGCTGTGCATTTTTGGAGGGTTGGTGGCGGCCGGGCAACCGGTGTCCACGACCGTGAACGGGGTCAGTTCTTTGCAGGTGCTACCGGTCGGCTATGGTATCGCCTTCCTGTGCCTGGCGTTGATTCTGATCGCGATCCCGATCGCGACCGGGTTCTTCACTTTCCGGTTCAGTTCCAAAACCACCGCACCTGCAGCCGTGTCCCCCAGCGAGCCGCTTCCACCACCCTCGTAACCTGGAGCAAGTTTCTCCGCGAATAGCGCGATTAGAATTTACAAGATAAAGCAAATACCTGGAGCTGGAAAAATCCGGCTCCAGGTATTTTTTGTCCACGTCCACAGGTTCGCGCCGGGTCGCCTTCCGAAAGTCCGGAAAAATAGAAAACAGGGGGGTTGAATCACCTCAGGCGGCGCGCTAAGATAATAATAGATTTCTTGCAAAAGTGATTCTGTAGTTGCGACTTCAGTCGCTTTTGCCGCGAAACAGACGGCTGACCCGCAGGGCCGTGAGCCGTTACTACGAGAACATTTCCCGAGTTATGCAAGAGGTCTATTCTGCTTGATTATCTGGACAAGCCCCGCCCGTTGGGTTTATCCGGGCTCTCTCGAGGCGGGCAGCCTGCATGTTGAGTGGGATGAGGAAGAAAGCGATGGCACAAAAACGATCAATCGCGGAGATGTCGCCGGTCATGTCTCTACTGCCCGGCCCGCTGGCCGCCCTTTTTGACGATGCTGAGGTGACCGGGATCATGGTGGACGGCCCGGAGCGCATCAGCGTCGAAAGGCAGGGCAAGGTTCAGGATACCAGTCTGCGCTTTGACTCGAATGATGAGATCAAGGCCGCGATCCGTGGTTTGTTGAAGGCCGCGGGGGTGCAGATAGATGAGGGGCGCAGCGTCTGTGAGGCGCAACTGGGCGACCACAGCCGCCTGCTGGCCGTCCTCTCCCCGGCAGCCATTAATGGGCACAGCCTGATCATCCGCAAATGGAGCGCTAACCCGGTCACCTGGGAAAAACTGCTGGAATACCGCGCCCTGACCCCGCCGGTGCGCGACCTGATCCAATCGGCGCTCAACGCGCATGTCAATATCCTGGTGGCGGGGGGCAGCGCCAGCGGCAAGATAACGATGACCAACCGCATCGTGGAGTTGATTCCGCCGGATGAGCGCGTTGTGTCGGTGGAGCAGACGCACGAGTTCCAGTTCAACCACCCGCGCGCGGTCTTCCTGGAAGCCGGGGCTGCGGCGCATGTCAGCATGGATGACCTGCTGATGGCCGGCTCCCGGATGCGGCCCGATTGGCTGGTGGTGGGCGAATTGGCCGGCGCGGAGGCCGCGCGCTGTATGCAGCTCTTCAGCGGCGGGCACAGCGGCATCACGGCCCTGCATGCCGACAGCCTGGAAAACGCGCTGGCGCGCCTGGAAGCCATGTGCCGGATGGCCCGCCTGGGGCTGGAGCCGGAGGACATCCGCGCGATGATCGCTTCCGGCCTGCGCCTGGTGCTCTACCAGGAGTATCTGGCTTCGACCGGCAGCCGCAAGGTCACGCACATTTCCGAACTGCGCGGCATGATCAACGGCCGCTATATGCTGCAGCCGCTGATGCGGTATGACCCGCTGAAGGATGAGTTTGAAATGACCGGCGCGCGGCCGGGCTGGGAGTGAACGAGAAGCGCGGGGTGCTTCATTTTTCGGCCCGCTCCAGGACATGGATCACAATTTCCGGCGGGCAGAAAAAGCGCGCGAAAATCCCTGAAGAGCCGACACCTGCCGAGGTGTAACCGCGCATGCCCTTGAACTTCCACGGTCCAAAGGTATATTTGCGTTCGCAAGCCGCGTTCAACAACAAGGCGCGGCCGCCGGGCAGGCAGATCTGTCCGGCATGCGTGTGCCCGGCCAGGTACAAACCAAAGCCGCGTTCCGCGGCCTGCGGGATGATCTCAGGTGAATGCACCAGCAAGACCCGGGCGGCATCGGCGGGCACACCGCGCAGCGCCTTATCGAAGTCGTGCAGGCCGTAAAAATGGGCGTCATCCAGACCGATCAGCCACAGCTTTTCCCCATTCGTCTCCAAAGCCGCGCTCTCATTGATCAGCAATCTGACACCGGCCGCCTCGATCAACGGCGCCATCTCAATAAAATCATGGTTGCCCAGGATGCCGAACACGCCCAGCCTGCAGATCAGCGCTGGAACCAGCGCTTTCAATTCCTTGACCAGATGCAGGTACAGCCCGGTGTCCGAAAAACGGAAATCCCCGGTCAGCACGCACACGTCAAAGTCCAGGTTCGTGACCGCGTTTGCGATCAACCCGCCCAGGCCCGGATAGCCGTCCAGGTGCAGATCCGTCAGTTGCAGGATGCGCAGCCCGACCAGGGCCTCGGGCAACCCGGCGAAAGGCACGCGATTTTCGCGCACCACGAATTGCAGCGCGTTGTGCTGACCAAGTTTGATTACCCCGCTGAGCCTGAGCGCAATATCCACTGACCTGAAAAACCAGGTCATGTTTTCAAAATGGAATGTCCCCAACCCCTGGCCGGTCAAACTGAGAATGTGATCTACCTGGGCGCGCATGCGTTTGCCCAGGTGTTCATCGCCCAACCGTTGCCGCAAATCGTTGAAGGCTTTTTCATCCATGGCAAGCATCCCTTTTCTTCTTGATATTTTAATTGTACATCTGATCAGAGGGGACAGGTCAGCAGCGAGCCAGGGAAGGTTATGTAAGATCTTCGCCGGAGGGCGGTAGGAAATTCGCGCTGCGGCGCAGGATGTAGACCGAGCCTGAAATCATTAAAATCGTGACCGCCAGCAGCCCCAGCTCAATCAGGGTGCTCTGGAATAGGACCGGCTGGTTTTCGATCTTGGTGCTCTCGGCGGTGATGACCAACATGCGCCGGATGGCCGCGATGGCCCCGACTACCAGGAATGGCTCCGCTACCAGTTTGTGCGATTCGAGGGAGAGGGTGACGGTGTAAACGATCTCCATTGTCATCATCACCAGTAGGACGCTGTCGAGGATCTCGATGGCCTGGTCGCGGATCTGGCCGCCAATCACGGCCACGTAGAGCGCCTGTCCGCTCGAGAAGAGCAGCAGAACAGCCAGCAGCGCCAGTACGATGGCGATGGCGAACAATACTATGCTCTCAATTCGTTTGAGAAAGCGGGCCGGCGCTAAAGCGCTTTCATTTTTTTCTGACATGGGGTTCCTCCAGCTTGTAATATGGATGTATGCCCGCCTGAGATTAAAGTCCCGGCTCAGGACATGGAAGCCCCTGCGGGGCTAGAAAAGTAAACCGAAGTGGTCTTCACGGTTTGAGACTGAGACTCACCCACAGGGTGCCCGCACCTGTCAATGCTGACCATTCTTCTCGTTATTTATGTTCAATGATCGGGGCGTATGCCAAAGGACCAATTGAGATCGGTAAACAGTGTTTCGGATTTATAGGCTTTATCTGTGACCGGACTGAGGTACGAAACCATTTGCGGCGTGATGATCGGGATTGCTTTGCGTCCGTAAAAATGTTTGTAATACAGTTTATTCGCCCCGACTTCATCGACGGCCCAGTTTAACCTGGTGTAGCGGGATGCATCCAGGGGGCGGGTATAGCCCCGCAAGGCTTTGGTCTGCTTGACACTGGCGTAATGCTCGAAGTATGTCATGACAAGTTCGCGCAGGTTTTTGTAGACCGGTTCCCGGAAACCAAGGTTGACATAGTTGGATTTGGCGAGGGCTCCCCAAAAGCCGTGGATTTTGTAAAGGGCCAGAACATGATCGTCGTCTTCACCGGGGTACGGCACAATATCGATCACCAGCGGCTTGTATCCAATACGCCATAAAGCCAGCGCAGCTAAAAAGCCTCCATCCAGACAGTGACATTGTTCATCCAGCATGACGTTGAGCGGCGAGCGGTCACGTTCCACGGCTTGATAAACCAGACTGTCCAGATATTCCTGAATGGTAAATGGCGAGTTCAGGTTCTGAAATATGGTTTGCTGTTTGTGGGGAAGCTGAGCTTCGAATTCAGATAGAAGGGACATGCTTCTATTTTAACATCTTTCAGGTGCGAACTGTGATTTTGTGATTGAATAACAGAGGTGTTCCTGAGTAATGTAAATCTGATGCACTTGGGCAAAAAGTATCCTTTGGGAATTTGTGACCTGAAGGGTATACTTGCGCGCATGTCCACCCACGTTGACGAGATCATCCGAGCCAGGCGCAAAACCATCTCCATTCAGATCCATGCGGATGGCAAGGTGATCGTGCGCGCCCCACTCCGGGCGCCCATGCGGGATATCACTGCCTTCGTAGAAAGCAAAAGCGCCTGGATCAACGAGAAACGAGCCCTGATGCTGCAGCGCGCGGCCAGTAAGCCGGTACGCCAGTTTACCAGCGGGGAAAAATTCTGGTTCCTGGGGGCACAGATCCCTCTGCGCGTGGTGGAGAAACAGCGAGTGACGTTGGTGCTGAAAGATGAGTTCCTGCTGGCCAGCCAGGCCCAGGATCGGGCGCCTGAAATCTTTGAAGCCTGGTATAAAGTTCACGCGTTAAAAGTGATCAGTGAACGCGTACTCGTGTTGGCCGCCCAACACGGCTATCAATTTGAAAAGATCCGTATTACCTCGGCGCGCACGCGCTGGGGTTCGTGCAGCTCGCGCGGGACATTGAGCTTCACCTGGCGGCTGGTCATGGCGCCGCTCGAAGCGGTCGACTATGTTGTGATCCACGAGCTGACCCATCTCAAGATCAAGAATCATTCCCCCGTTTTTTGGGCTGAGGTGGCGCGTTTGATGCCCTCTTACAAACGCGGCCATGACTGGCTCAAAAAGAACGGTCACCTGTTGACCATCTCTGGAGAAGCATGACAAGCGGTTACCTATCTCCCAAGCTCGAACTGCGCGAGTTACCAGAAAAAGGCGGGCAAGCAGTCTATGCGCGCGCCGCTTTGAAAAAAAATGAACTGCTGGCTGGTTGGGGCGGGCGGATTGCCACCCTCGAACAGGTGCAGGCGCTGCCGCGCGCAGAGCAGGGGCACACCATTCAGGTTTATGATGAGCTGTACCTGGCGCCGTTTGACATGGAAGAGCCGGCTGATTTTATCAATCATTCCTGCGATCCAAACGCTGGCATCAGTGGGCAAATTTGTTTGGTGGCCATGCGTGATATCGCCGCCGGAGAAGAGATCAGCTTCGATTACGCCATGGCCGACAGCAGCTCCTTCGATGAATTTGATTGTGCCTGCGGCGCCGCGGTATGCCGCGGCCGGGTCAGCGGCGAGGATTGGAAGCGCCCTGAATTGTGGGCCCGCTATGACGGCTATTTCTCAACGTATCTGCAAATCAGAATTGACCGTATGCGTAAAATGGAAAGTACCCACGGTTTGCTTAGCAAATCGGTCAGTAAACACGCATCAGGAGAAATTTAAATGTCCAAAATCTTTACCCGTACTTTTCGCGTGCGCTGGTCGGAGCTGGATGCCAGTGGTCAAGTCAGCCCGGCTAACTACCTGCGCTACCTGGTGGAAACAGCCTACGATTGGGGCGATGCATTTGGCCTGGGCTCATCCAATGAAGCTTCCCTGGGACTGTTCTGGCTGATCCGTGAAACCGAGATTCATTTACTGCGCCCCCTCCATCATAATGATGTTTTTGACTTCATGATCTGGATGGTGAACTGGCAGCGTGTGCGCGGCACGCGCTGTTTCGAGCTAAAACTCAAAGATAGCGGAGAAGTCATCGCGCAGGGTACCCAGCAAATTGTCTGCATGGATCGCGCCACACAAAGACCGGCCAGCCCGCCGGAAGAGATCATGAACAATTTCCGTTGGGAAGAACCGCGCATCTTTCCTTATAAGCGTTTCCCCAAGGTTACCCGTTCCGATTCAACCTTTACCAGTCAACGCCAGGTCGAATGGCAAGATCTGGATGCGCTGGAACATGTCAACAACGCCATCTACGTCACCTACGCTGAAGAAGCCGCCGCGCAGGCACTGGCCGCAAGCGACTGGCCTCCTTCCCGGCTGGCGGAACAGCGGATGGCGCTCGCCGCGCGGCGTGTGCAGGTTCAGTATCACTCCCCGGCGGTCTGGGGAGAAATGTTGACCGTCTCAAGCCATTCCCTCGATCTGGAAGCGGATGGCGGGGCGCGTTACGTGGGCATCTTCCGTACTGATGGTTCCATCGTGGCCGAATGTATTCTGGATTGGAAGCTGGTTGACCGTGAAACGAGCGAAACCCGGCCGCTGCCGGATGGGTTGGCGGAAGAATTGAGAAAGTAAAGACGGGAACGAACCAGACAACACTTCTGAAAACGGGTCAGTCACTGTTCGCGACAAAATCTGGTACCCGAGGGAGGCTGCGGCGCAAATTTTGGTGTTCCCCTACCGCCTCAGCCAGTGTGGTGCTAACGTACTGGTTCAGACTCACGCTTTCCTGTTCAGCCGTTTCAACCAGTTTGCGATGCAAGGATTTTGGAACGCGCACAACAAATTTACCGCTGTATTCTTCCCTTGCACGCGGTTCGGGAATCTCCACGCCATCTTCCAACGCGGTTTCAATCCAGGCGCGTTTTGCATCCGCGATCATATCTTCCAATTCTGCAAAGGAATCCGCCTGGGTCATGCAGCCCGGAAGGTCAACTACCCTCGCCACCCAACCCGGGTTATCGGAGTCGAAATCCTGCAAAATTTCTGTCTTATACGGTAAAGCCAAAAAGTATTCCAAGTTTTTATTATTCATCACTCACAACCTTAATCCAGTAAGTCATCCAACTCTTGAAGAATTTCAAGCGCTTGCTCCACATAAACTGGCTTGATAAATGGCTTCCTGACCGGAACTGTTAATCGCAAATGGGGAAATTCTGTATGTGTAAAAACAGCATGGCTGGTGCCATTCTGCCGTTGACGAAAGCCCAGATGAAGCAAAAGAGCCTCCAGTTCTTCGTAACGCACATTCTTGAAATTTGTCCGTAAGCGCTCAATTAGCTTCTCACGCTTTGTCATTGGCCCTCTCATTATAGTACTAAATACGATACTACGTCAACGAAATTTCCTTTTTTTAGAAATAGCAACCTGCTTTTTGAATTTTTTCCTTCAATGTTTATGATTCTAAACCCCAATTTGACTATTCTGCGATCTACTCTGGCTCAATATCAAACGGGAAATTGTGGAACAGTTTAGTGCCTATCACCCCTTGGCCGTCCCATAATCTCCCTGCACGTCCTTGATACCGAGCAGCGCCATCAGCACTTCGGGCGGTAGATTGATCTCGGGCAGCTCGGTTTGGTAAACCTGCCCTTGTTCGGCGCGCTCGCGCAGTGACTGCCAGAGCAGTTGGCGTTCATCTGAATCCACCACCAGCTCATTTAATGAAGCGGCCCGCAGCAGGTATTCCCCTGTGGTGTAGAAAAACGTGATGCGTTTCCATTTCTCGGCCCGGATGGGATGCCTTAGCCGTTCAAGTGCCCCCAACTGGATTTTGTAATATTCCTCGTTGGCATGCGGGTGATCCGGTTCATCACGCAGCAACTCGGCTCGCGTGGATAATTCATGACCCCGTACCTCGGCCGTGTATTGAATCTGCCCGCCCTGCGCGCCAAAACTGCCGGGCTGGTAAAACGCCAGGTAATCCACCGCCACCACTTTGGGTGCGCTGCGCAGCGGGATACGGTACCAGCCCAGGATGCGCGCGATTTCCAGATCGCGCGGGGTGGGCAAGAGACAAACCAGGATGAGTGAAGTATTTGTGAGCATGGGGATATTTTAAGCTCAACTGCGCTGGCGGTCGAGCCACAGTTCGCGGTATTTACGATTCCAATCGATCAGGAAGCGGAAGGCAATCACAAACCCGCTGCAGGTTGCCACCCAGAAAACCGGGCCGTGCAACCCGAACAGCCATAAAGCCGGCGCGGTTAGCAACCCCGCCGCCACGCTGGCTCGCGCGCCGTGGCGGATAATCAGCACCAGCGCCACCAGCACCCCCAGGTAGACCACAGCCCCCAGAAATTGAGCCGCCAGCAGCCCGCCGCCCGCCGTGGCCAGCCCCATCCCGCCTCGAAATCCGGCGAAGAGCGGCCAGCAGTGTCCCACCACGCAGAGCGCGGCCGTCAGGGGCGCGATCCAGGTTACGCCATCGGCCGGGGCGAAAGTCAGGGCCAGCCAGGTGGGCAGAAAGCCCTTGGCGATATCCAGGATGAACACCAGTGCCCCCGGCCCAAAGCCAGCCTGGCGGATGGTGTTGGTAGTGGTGGCGTGCCCCGAGCCGCTATCGCGCACATCCACACCCTTCAACCGCCGGGTGATCCAGATGGAGGGTGTCAGCGAGCCGGAGAGATATCCCAGCAGGCCAAAACACAGGCCGTATAAAATGGTTGTCAGGGTGGGCATGCCTTCCTCCGGCAGGTGATGAGTAAGAAAACCGGTGGGCAGGGCTTGGTGCCTGTCCACCGGTTTATTTTATACCCTCGAAGTGCTGCGCATCGCGCTCAAAAACGAAGTGCTGCGTATTGCGCGTTTGAGAGCAGGAGCGTTATCGTATGAGTTGCCCTGTCAAAGTGATGCTGTGCATCAGGCGATTCCGACTTCCTTGTTGAATTCCACGATCAACTCATCAATCTCACCGGCCTGTTTCTGGACGCTGGTCCAGTAATCGGGCTGGTTCCACATGGACTGGATCTCGGCGTAGGTCTTGCCCTGTTGTTCCACCCAGGTGAAATACTTCAGGTTGTGAACACGGCGGCGATCCGGGTAACTCAGTTCCAGCATGTTATCGGTCGAGAGGCCCATCAGCCAGCGGGCATAATCACCGGCGGCGTCGCGCTCGCTGTATTCGCCCAATTCCTGGTGCATTTCGGTCAGGCGGCTCTTGTACAGATCCATCGAGTCGGTGGCAATGGTGAAGATGACATCCTGCTCACCCATTTCATAATATTTGGCCATCTTGATGGCGGTCTGGACATTGGAAATGCCCGAGAAACCCAGCAGGTTGAGCTGCGCGATGGTGGCTTCAGGAACGCCCTTGCTGGACAGGAATCTTTGGCCTTCGGGTTCGTTAAACAGGCGCGCGGTGTTGACCACGCCGTTGTCGTCAATCGCCACGACCAGGTCGGTGTTCTTGGTGTTGTGGATCCACGGCACGTGCTTGTCGCCAATGCCTTCGATGCGGTGAGCGCCAAAGCCGTTTTCGAGCAGGGTTGGGCACTGCAGGGCTTCACTGGCGGCGATCTTGCTGCCCGGGAAGACCTGCTTCATATAATCACCGCTGGCGATGGATCCGGCCGAGCCGGTGGCGGAGGTGATGCCGCGGAATTGGTCGCCGGGGCGCGCGATGAGCTTGAAGGCTTCTTCCATGGCATGGCCGGTCACTTCGTAATGCCACAGGTAGTTGGGAAATTCCTGGAACTGGTCAAAGATCATCAGGTCCTGGCCCGAATGGCGCAGTTCGTTGCACTTGTCAAAGATTTCCTTGACGTTGGATTCAGAGCCGGGGGTCTTGATGGTTTCACCGGCCACTTTTTCCAGCCATTCAAAGCGCTCGCGGCTCATGCCTTCCGGCAGGATGGCGATCGATTCGCAGGCCAGCAGGGCCGAGTCGTAGGCGCCACCGCGACAGTAGTTGCCGGTGGACGGCCAGACGGCCTTCTGGGTGGTCGGGTCAAACTGTCCGGTCACCAGGCGTGGCACCAGGCAGGAGAAAGCCGCGCCGACTTTGTGCGCGCCGGTCGGGAACCATTTGCCCACAATGGCCACAATCCGGGCCGGGACACCGGTTACGGAAGGCGGCAATTCCAGCAGGTTGACCCCGCCGTATGCGCCGCCGCTGGTTTTGGGTTCGTTGTGCCAGTTGATGCGGAACAGGTTGCGCGGGTGGATATCCCACAACCCGATCCCTGCCAGTTCGGCCTTGATGCTGGCCGGAATTTTGGAAGGGTCCTTCATTTGCGCGTAGGTGGGAATGATGATATTCCGTTCGCGGGCACGCTGAATGGCGTGCTTGCGGCGTTCGGCATGGATGGTCAGATCGATAGTGGTCATGGTTTACACTCCTTGCCCGCAGGGCGATGTTTGGGAGAAAGTTGTCAGACAACTTCAATTATACTCTCATCATGACAAATGCGCGGCACAATCTCATGTATTTTTACTTAGCCTGAAATTGCGCCAGTGGTCGATGATTGGTTACAATTTTGTAGGTTTATTTTAATGTTTCTGCCTGCAAGACGTTGTACTATACAGGTAGTGGCATATCCGCCACAGAAGGAGGTTCAATATCGAAAATATGGAACCGAAGCACTTCAGGGGAAAGCTCGGATAATGATTTGCTGGCAAATTTGGTTTTGAAGAACGCCAGACCGTGCACCACGGCGATAAAGTGGTAAAAATCAGGGCTTTCTCCATCAGTAACACAGTACGCCAGTTCTAAAAGAATAAAGAAGGCTTGGCGGATGAGCAACAGCTCATCCGCCTTTTTTATTTGCAGGATATTTATTTCAAAGTGAAGGTCAGCGGAGCGCCGGTTTGCGGCACTATCACTGTCTGAGTAGCGGGATCAACGCTGCCGGTGATCCCGGTTTTGTAGATCTTGCAGGTGCTATCGGCCCACACCGGACTTTTGCAATCAGGGGAGGTGTAGCTGACCGTCCAGCTTCCGCTGGCATCCGTGGGGATAAAGGAATAAAAATCGCCGCTGGCATCGGTCACTACCGAGTCGGAGTAGGCATGCGGTTCCGCGCCCTGGTTCAGATCAAAGCCGATGCCTGCCATGGGCGCGCCGCTGGCATCCGCGACATGGCCTTTGATTACCTGCACATTCTTGGGTTGCACAACCGGCATCTGGCTCACACTCACGCTGCTGGTCACATATTGGGCAAAAACCCAGCCTTCCATGCTGCTTTCGGTTTTAACGTTGAGCCACTGGCCGCCGGGCGCCGCGCCGATGACGGTCAGATTGTCGGTCTGTTGCAACAGGATCAGGGCTTCAAATGTCAAGCCCGGGTTGGCCCGCAATTTCAGATTATCTACGTTTGGCTTAACCGTGAAACTGATGAAGGGCGTTGGGCTGACATTCGGGGTGGGCGTCACTACCACCACCGGGATCTGCTGACCGGCAACTGGCAGCAGGGTGGCATCTACGATCAGGGTCGCGATGGGGGTTGAGGTTGGCGTCGGGGTGCTCGCGGCGGATCTGGAACAACCAGTTACCGCCAGGGCAATTAACACACACAGCAAAGTTCGTTTGAACATGATTTCTCCCTTTGTGCTTTGGACGATCTGGACAGAGTGATTCGGTGAACTGTTCAATATATTTATTGTACATCGAATGACGGGATTAAAATATTGGTGTTGTTTTTTAATGTATCCAGTCCCAATCCGTGCTATTCTTATTTCAGTAACCGCTCACAGATTTGTCAGGCAACAAGTTCCAAGTTCAGTTTCAAGTTTCAAGTTTCAAGTTTCAAGTCCCAAGTTTCAAGTTCAGTTCCAAGTTCAGTTCCAAGTTCAGCTCCAAGCTCCAAGCTCCAAGTTTCAGGTGAGCGGTATCGTATCCCGGCAAGCGCTTCTGTTCAATGAAAGAAGGAGGTGCAAATAGACAACCTGGAAAGTACGCACAATTGGAGAAAGACCGGTTGATAACCACCTGGCATAGGACTCTCGAGTCTGCAGCCAGCCGTTCGTACTGACGATGTAAGTTTCCGCCGCTCTTTCTTCAAGTAAAAAGGAATGAACACTGGCGGTTGGGTGCTCCCCATCCGCCATTTTAGTTAATTGCTAACCACTCACGCCCTTAATCGAATTATTTGGGCGGATTTACCCGTAAGTGTCTCCGGCACATGTGCCCTGCGGGTTGGTTTTCCGCGCATGCTATACCATTTTCCTGGCTGTCAGCACCCAAAAATCGTTTACATCTTCCTCTTCCTTGCCGGTCATAGATGGATGGAAGCTAATTCCTTCAAACCCGGCTTCCCTCAGCATCTTTTCCAGTTCCTCTTCCTCATAGCCCTGTGTGCTGGCGGCGTGATGCGTCACCTGCCCGCTGGCGGCATCGATGATGTAAAAGCGCTCCGTGGCGGTCAACGTTTCCTCATCCCAAAAAGTTTCCATCAGGCAGACATGCGGCTGATCCGAGAACAGCCCGCTTTCGGCGGTGTACCACATGGCGGGCTGGTTGCCGATCTGATCCACCGCATCCAGACTGGAAATCTCCAGGAGCAGGGCGCCGCCCGGTTTGAGCGCCTGGCAGGCTTTTTGCAGGGTCAGTCGCGCATCGGCCGGGGGCAGCAGGTTGAGCGCCCCAAAGATGTAAATCACCAGGTCATACCCATCGCCATACTCGGCGGCGCGGATATCGGCGAGCTGGTACTGGCAGCATAACGAAGTGTATGCTGTGCATTTGGGCGCATTTTTCATCGCGTATTGTATGGCAGCCGGGGCAAAGTCGATGCCGGTGCAGGTGTGCCCGAGCTTTGCCAGCCGGGCAGTGTACAGCCCGGGGCCGCAGCCCAGGTCTAGAATCTTGGCAGGCTTACCGCCCAGCAGTGTTTTGTGGATCCAGTCCACATGTTTCTTGATTTTCAAGTTGGGGCGGCTGGCGGCTTCGTTATCCTGGGCCAGGTGCTCCTTCAAAACGCGCTCGCTGAAAGCCGGGTCATCCCATGGCACGCGCTCACCTTCCTGCCAGGGCCCGGGTTCCATGTTGCGCCGCAAAATATCCTGAAGGTTCATCATTTACCTTATTCCAGCGATTTCTGCAGACGTTCCAGGCCTTCCTGCAATATGGAACGCGGGCAGCCAAAGTTCAGCCGCACGAAATTCTCGCCGCCAGTGCCAAAAGCCGCGCCGTCATTCAGCCCCACCTTGGCCTTGTCGAGGAAATATTGGTAAGGCGTGCCGCTGACCTTACCGCTCTTCACAAGCTCGCCGCAGTCCAGCCAGGCCAGGTAGGTGGCCTGTGGCACGCTGATCTGCACACCCGGCAGGTGCTTTTCCACAAAATCCACCATGATTTCGCGGTTTCCGGTCAGATAGCTGCGCAAATCGGCCAGCCAACCCTCGCATTCGCCCGAGAAGGCCGCCTGGGCTGCTACCTGGGCCAGGCTGGAAACGTGCAGGGTCATGCGTTCCACCACCGCCTTGTAGCGTTCGCGCAGAGCTGCATCCGGGATAATGGCAAATCCGCAGAATAACCCGGCGATGTTGAAGGTTTTGGAAGGCGAAACCAGGGTGATGCTGTGCGCCGCGATTTCGGGCGAGAGCGCAGCGATCGGGGTATGGACGGCGTCACCCAACAGCAATTCGCTGTGGATCTCATCCGAGACAATCACCGTTCCATTTTTCAGGCACACTTTGGCCATCCGGCTCAGTTCCTGTGTTGAGTAGACCTGCCCGGTGGGGTTGTGCGGGTTGCAAAGCAAAAACATGTTGGTACGGCTGCCCTCCAGGTTGAAGGCTTTTTCAAAACCGTCCCAGTCGATTTCATAACGCAGGCGCTGACCCTCGGTTTTTCGCACCAGGCGGGCTTCCTGCCGGACGTAGCCCAAATCCTTCTGGATATGATTGAAAGGCATATAAACCGGCGGTTGAATCAGATAACCGTTGCCCGGCTGGCACAGGGCGCCCGCGGCGGCGTAGAACCCGCTCACCAGCCCGGTCACAGGTACCAGGCTGTCCATTTCCACATCCCAGTTGTAAAGCTTTTTCATGCGTGTGGTAACTGACTGGCGCAGAGCATCGCTCGGCCATTCATAGCCAAACACTCCGTGTTCGACAGCTTTATGCAGGGCTTTGATAATGGGTTCCGGCACGCTGAAATCCATATCCGCCACCCACATTGGCAGCACATCAGCGGGGTGATAATTCCATTTGGCAGAATTGGATTTGCGGCGGTCGATAATCTTGTTAAAATCGAAGGACATACGGGAGACTCCTGAAAAAAGTTTTATTATGGCTGCAAATACAGGTTTTTATTGAAAAAGTTGAGCAGGTGCTGCTGATATTCCTGCGGACGGGCAAACGGGCCGCCACAGTGCCCTGCCTCCGGGATATTCCAGTGTTCGTGCGGCCCGCGCGCGGCTTCATCATAACGGCTGACCCGCGCCAATTCTTCATCCGATCCGCTTGAGATAAAAAGGAGCGCTTTCGCGCCGTTATCCTGGACTGCCTGGATGGTGCTGGTGGGCGGCAGGCTTATCGAACTCACCGCTCCTTTCGGATAGCTGTGCAGCATAACCAGTGGATAGTATAACGCGATAACCGGCAGCGTAAATAGCATCTGCCCTGCGGTTTCGAGCGGGTTGAAAGTCGGCAGGTTTATCGAACTCACCGCTGCTATCGATTCGGTCCAGCCCATTGGGCTGGGCGCATCGGCCGCAATTGCCTGGATGTCTGGCGCACCCACCGCACCGGCCAGCGCGATCGCCCCACCCATCGAGCAGCCGTAGGCGCCGATTTTGAGGTTTTTCTCCCGCCCGCTCAACCACTGCGCCGCGGCGCGCAGATCGGGAATATCGAGCCAGCCCAGTGAGCGCGCCTCACCCTGGCTTTGGCCGCTGGCGCGCTGATCGTACATCAACACGCCGTAGCCGCCCTGATACAACATCCTGGCGACCGGCAGAGTCTGAATCCGGTCGCTGTAATAGGTGTGCAGCAAAATGATCACCGCCCCGTTGCGCGGCGGAATATACCAGCCAGAGAGCGCCAGGCCATCGGCCGTCATGAAAGTGATGTTTTCGTAGCTTGCGCCAGCGCCCGTCACTTGCTTCACCCCGGCTCTGCCGGGGCTGCCCTGCGCGAAATCCGCGGGCGTCTGGCAGCAGACCGGATGCTTGAGCGGGATCGTCACCCGCTGCGCCAGGTCGTCGGCCATGAAAATGACCATACCCAACAGCGCCAGCAGGAGAAATCCCAGCACTCTGGAATAAAAAGTGAGGCGCGTCAACGACCGCATAGCCATCCGTTCTGATTTTTGCGCTCTTCAAAGGTTGTTCGACAAAACGAGCCACTTTATTTTACCCCCGGCGTAACTACTATTTTCCGCTACCCCTATTTCCGTTTATTGCATTCATCCGCGAAAACTCAAACAAACCTTCCAGTATACCCCGCCCCCGCCAAAACCGCCCACCCGCCATGCGTCCCTACACCATCACCCCACCCCTCCACCATTGGCGCAACCCCCGTTCTCGTAGGGGCGCTGCGTTGCTGCGCCCTCGCCCCCCTCCACCATCATCCCGCCCTCCTGCCCCCCCTTCCCGTTTCGGGAAGGGGGGGCAGGAGGGTTAGGTCGTCATAACCCGTCAGGAGTAACCCTATCTGAACGATGAATGATACCCTGTCAAGATTTTGTAGATATATACCCCGTAAATACCTTGACAAAATTTAGACAAATGTTATACTCGCACAATTGTAGCTCGTAAATTTTCCAAATTCAAATCAGCATAGTCATTAATGGAGGTTGGATCATAAAGAACAAACCTTCTTCTACTCTCATTCCTGAAAAAGCCCGTCCGTTCGGCCAGCCAGGCCCCGAAAAAATCCTGCAACAAGCGAAAAATCAACCATGAGTCTCAGCATCACCCCGGTTTTTAACCTGAAAGCTGTACTGATCGAAACAAGCATCAAACCTGACGTCTTGCGTGCCTGGGAACGCCGCTATGGTCTGCCCATGCCCCAGCGCACCGCCGGCGGCCAGCGCCTATATTCCGAATACGACGTTCACATCATCAAATGGTTAATGGCCCGACAGGTCGACGGCCTGAGTATTTCGAGCGCCGTGGAAATGTGGAAGCATAAATCTGCCCAGAGGCTTGATCCCCTGGCCGAAGGACAACTCGCCCCCCAGGGGCAGACAGATTTTTCAACCCTCAATTCGCCCGTCACCTATACCCTGCGGGACGGCATCGACGAAATGCGCTCGCGCTGGCTCGCCGCCTGTCTCGACTTCAACGAAAACTCCGCCGAACAGGTCCTTAACCAGGCCTTTGCGCTCTACCCCGTTGAAGCAGTTTGCATGCGGGTCCTGCAGCGCGGCATGGCCGAGATTGGTGCCCTCTGGTACGAAAACCACGCCAGCGTACAACAGGAACACTTTGCCTCGGCCCTGGCAGTCCGCCGCCTGGACGCGTTATTAATGGCCTCCCCCGCCCCCATCCGGCCGGAAAGCGTCATCGTCGGCTGCCCGGCGGACGAATGGCACACCTTCACCCCCCTGTTAATGGCGCTCTTGATCCGCCGCCGTGGTTACACCGTGATCTATCTCGGCGCCAACATCCCGGCCTCCTATTTTGTCGAAACCGTTCAAACCGTCAAAGCCAGCCTCGTACTCCTCGCCGCGCAGCACCTCAGCGCCGCCGTCAGTTTACAACAGTCAGCCGCGCAAATCGCGGCGCGCGGCGGCCTGCTGGCCTTTGGCGGACGGGTCTTTTCCCTCCATCCTGACCTTGTCAACCGTGTCTCGGGCTACTACCTGGGCGACCGCTTGGATGAAGCCATTGATCGCGTAGAAGGCTTGCTCTTGAGCCGCCCTGCGCTGCGCCAGGCTGCCGGGCCCAGCCAGGAATACGAACTGGCCTTGCAGGCTTTCACCTCCCGCCGTTCCCAATTGGAAGCTGATCTCGAACTGCACCTGGCCGGGCAGGCCGCCGGGAACGAAGCGTATGCTGTGCGCTCGGAATACTTCAGAAATGCTCACAAATACATGGGCGATGCCATCGTCTCCGCGCTCAGCCTCGGCAATATCAATTACCTCGACAGCGAAATTGAATGGCTGCAAATCATGCTGCAAGGCCATCACATCCCCGGCGACCTGCTCAGCGCTTATCTAGCCATGTACTCCCAGATCGTTGACCTAACTCTTGCCACTCAGGTACCACCCCTCGAAAGCTGGCTCCACCGCCAGCTCGCCTCCCGCGCCCAAACCGTTTCTACGTAGGGGCACAGCCTTGCTGTGCCCTTGAGCCCCTCCCTAACAGCGTTGCTGTGCCCCTCCATGCCCTTCCGGCGGCCATGAGATCATAATGCTGTAGGGTGCGGGTCTCCCTTGTGCCCCTCCCCAACAGCCTTGCTGTGCCCTTGCACATCAACGCAGCGCCCAGAAAGTAGGCAGCAAAATGACAGACACCCTGAAAAATAAAATCATCGTCATCACCGGTTCCACGCGCGGATTCGGCCTTGCCATTGCGCGCGCAGCCCTGCAAGCTGGCGCCAGCCTGGCCATCACCGGACGCAGCCAGGAGGCCGTTGACCGGGTGCTAACCCAGTTCAATTCACCCGAGCGCACAGCCGGTTTCGTCGTAGACGTGCGCGAAGAAGCGCAAGTACATCGGCTCGCCACCCAGGTCATCCAGCGCTTTGGCCGTTTCGATATCTGGATCAACAACGCCGGCTACTCATCCGCCGCCGGCATGCTGCTGGATATGAACCCCCGCGAAGCCCTGGACATGTTCCTTTCAAATGATATCGGCGCCATGCTCGGCACACAGGCAGCCATGGCCCACTTCCTCCCGCGCAAAAACGGCCTGCTGGTCAATATCTACGGCAACGGCTCCTTCCTGCGCCCCGCCACACCCACCGCGCTCTACGGCACCACCAAAGCCTGGTTGACATCCTTCACGCGCAGCCTGGCCAAAGAAAATAAGGGCAGCGGCGTGCAAATATTGGGATTCAGCCCCGGCATGATGACCACAGACATGCTCACCAACCCGCGCGTGGTCGGCGAGCAGGCCCGCCAACAAATGAACAACTTTGGCTTTGTCCTGCGCTTTTTAGGCCGCCCCGCCGAAGAACCGGCCCGCAAACTGGTAGCCATGCTCGCCACCAACCGCAAAGAGTTTGTAGAATACCAGGTTTTCAAACCCTGGACCCCCATGCTGGGCCTCCTACGCGTCGCCTGGGAAAACATCACCAAAACCGGCAAAACACCAGAATTTACCCTGCATATCGAAGATGCCTACCATTTCGAAGACTAACTTTATCCATAAGGAAAACGAATGAACAAAAAACTATTCTCCGTCATCCTGGTCGTCTTTATCGACCTGCTTGGCTTCAGCCTCATCCTCCCCCTGCTACCCTACTACGCCAAAACCTTCGCCGCTGACAGCTTCACAACCGGCCTCCTCGTCGCCGCCTACGCACTGGCACAACTCATCGGCGCGCCAGTGCTTGGAAGACTTTCTGACCGCTACGGGCGCCGCCCCATTCTACTCGTTTCGATCTTTGGCACCTTCCTCGGCTTTCTACTCTTAGGTTTCGCCACTACCCTCTGGATGTTGTTCGTCAGCCGCATCATTGACGGAATCACCGGCGGCAACCTGAGCATCGCACAGGCCTACATCACCGACGTCACCGATGCCAAAAGCCGCTCGCAAGGCCTCGGCCTGATCGGCGCGGCCTTTGGCATCGGCTTCATCATCGGCCCGGTCGTAGGCGGCATCCTCAGCCAATGGGGCTACGCCGTCCCCGCCTTCGCCGCGGCAACCCTCTCCTTCGCAAACCTCATCCTGATCTACGCCTGGCTCCCCGAATCGTTAACACCCGAAATGCGCGCCGCCGAACACGTGCAGCGCCCCGCCGTTACCCTCAGCGCACTCCTGGCCGCCCTGCAGCGCCCGTTCTCAGGTTCCCTGCTCATCTCGCGCTTTGTCTTTGGACTGGCCTTCGCCACCTTCCAGACCATCTTCTCACTCTACGCCCTCCTCAAATTCAACCTGAATGCGCGCGACACCGGTTTTGTACTCGCCTATGTCGGCGTACTGTCAGTCATCACCCAGGGCTTCCTGGTTGGATACATTACCAAAAGAGTGCGCGAAGACATCCTGATCGTGGCTGGCGTCGCTATCCTCATGCTGACTCTCATAGGCTGGGCGGTCACTCCCTCCCTGCTGATCCTGCTCATCATCATGGCGCCCAATTCCATGGCCTTTGGCCTGCTCAACACCCTGCTTTCCTCCACCCTCACCAAATCCGTCGAACCGCACGAAATCGGCGGTATCCTCGGCCTCTCAGCCTCCATCGAAAGCTCCACCCGCATCATAGCCCCCACCATCGGCGGCTTCCTCCTTCAACAAGTCGGCACCTGGGCCCCCGGCGCCGCCTCCGCCGCCCTCATGGCCGGCTTGCTCATTTACGTCTGGATCACACTCTACAACCACCCCATTGCACAAACTCTTCATCTGGACAAAGATTTGGCTCCTGTGACAGTTGTTGCTGAATAAGAGCTTGTAAAAAAAATAACCCCGCATTTACCGCCCAGGCTCAACCCCACCCAAAGCAGCTAGGGCGTAGCTCGCAAAGTTTTCTTGTTCTGATTTATTTTGTGGTTTGGTGCGAAACCATCCACGAATAAGCCACGAATTCACGAATTTGCGCATAAATATTCGTGTATTCGTGCAAAATTCGTGGATATAGATGTTAATATAATGATTTTTACATAACTGCGTTGGTGGTTGTGCAATTTGCCAGGCTTTTGTAAAATTCTTTGTAACTGCTCACCCGTGTCTTGGTTTGGGCATAATCATCACGATTTAATGCCCATGTGAAATGCTAATCGCTGGCTTCCCTCGCAAGTGGTGTTTCGCGCAGCGGCCCTTGTTTCACCCCGGACACCTGCACTTGCGTTCCGGTGCGATTTGCCGATTTGCTAAGCAAATCGCAAATCGTGTGTTCTTAGCGGGGTTAGGTCGTCATCG
>CAIWAX010000032.1 GCA_903910795.1 uncultured Anaerolineae bacterium | reverse complement strand
GGCCGCGGTTGAGAACCAGGAAATCAAGGTTACTCGAGCCCCAGCCGCTCGCGATCCACACGGCCGCGACTGCCAGCAGGCCGGCCGCCAGGATTTGCAGCGCTTTGGAGAAAGCCAGCCAGTTTCGGGCGCGCTTCCACGCTTCCAGTCCGAGCAGCCCCGCGCAGGTGATCGTCATACCCAGGATAGGCAGCGGGCCGCGGTCTGTCAGGGCCGTCCCGATTGCGACCGGCAGGGCGTAGAACAACGTCGCCAGGAACACAAACCAGGCGAATTTTTTGTGGTATCGCTCCCGCAGAAAAATAAGGCACAGCAGGGCGGGTGCCCCAAAGACCATCAGGTGCAGGAAAAGCGGGATGTAGATGGCAATAAAACCGGCCGGATGCTTGATGAACTGGCTGACCAGCGAGAAGGAATACACCTCCGGCGGGAGATGCCACCAGTTCAGGCTGTAAAAACTGATATAGGCGTTGAAATTTTGGGCGGTTTCCAGGGGCCCGTGCCCCGAAAGCAGGTTGGCCGCGACCTGGATCAGGTATACCAGCCCGAGGCTGAGCGCGAGCGCCTTTCTTTGCCACAGGCGGCGGAAGCCGCATGTCAGGCTATAGGCCAGCAGGATGGCCGCCGCGGAGATGATGCCGTGACTGCGGAACAGGGCCGAGAAACCAAACAGCAGCCCGGCCAGAATGTCATCCCGGATGGGATGCCCGGATTGTTCCCGGCCCTGAAGTTCAGCCAGCCAAAGAAGGTACACACCCCCGATCGAGAAGGCCGCTGCGCCCAGATCCGGGCTGATCGTATTGGCATACTGGAAGAAGAGCGGGTACAGAACTGCCGCCAGGCAAACCAACCCAACCCCCCACCTGGATTTATCCAGGCTGTAAAAAAGGCTGGTCAGCCAGCCCAGGAACAGCGCGCTGAACAGGATGTTCAGCGCAAAAGCGTAATAAATGACGTAGTTGTCGGGGATGAAACTGAGCAGGAACGGGTAGCCGATCGGGAAGAAGCCGTTATACAGTGAGACGGGCTGGAAAATTGAAAGATGTTTTCCGTAATACAGCACACCCCAAAAATCATTCAAAACCACCTGGAAATGAATAAAGCTGCCGCTGGCTGTAAAGATGGCAGCGCCAACCAGGAACGCGATCGCGAAAACTTTCCTGCCTGCCGTGGAGAGGGATTTGGTAGTTAACATGCAAAAGCCTCGGGCCCAGAAAATTGGAACCGGGCCTGAAAATTATACCCTTCACGGTCACAAACCCACAGGGCTGCGCGCGCAGCACTCAGGGCTTTCTTAAAGTCCAAACCCTTGTCATCGCGAAATCAAGACATCGAGGGCCTATTTTGGCTGGTTTCCCATCTGGTACAGATACGCGCCGGCATTAACGGAAGGGATGCTTTGCAGGCGCTTGCCGTAGCCACTCAGGTAAGCCCGGTAATAGGCTTGCATATCCCCCCGGCAGCCGCCGCAGTCCACTACATCTGAAAAGACAAACCAGACCCGCCCGCCGCTGTCGTGCAAATTTTTGACATCGTCCTGAAAATGCTGGAGCGCCGGTTTTTTCAAATTGGTGTCATACCCATAAATTGTGTTTTCCGGGTCGACCCCATAAAAAGGCGCGTAATATAGATAACTCTTGACCGCCGTGTGATACACATACACAAAATCGCCCGGCGCCCGGTTTTGCGCCAGGGCTGCCATGACCGGCTTGATCTCGGCCTGGGTGCGCGGCTGTGACAGGATGTCCAGACCCGATTGGGGGAAGGACAGCAGATAGAGCGCAAGCAGTACCGGCGCAACCAGCGCCAGCCAGGGGCCCAGTTTGCGCGCAGCCCGGTAGAGCAAGCCGAGTGCCTCGGAGAGTAGAATTAACACCATCGGCGCCATGAATAGCATGAAACGGTCTTTGAGCGGGTACTTCTGCAGAGCGCAGGCCAGCCCGGTCAGGAAAAACGTCAGGCCGATCAGCAGCGCACTGCTGCGCTGGCGGAAGAAGAGCGAGATGCCCCCCACCACAGCCAGCAGCGCGGTCAGCATACCCAGCGTCCAATCTGTGGTGGTCAGCGTGACCGAAACCAGATAGAAATAGGTTTCCAGATACCAGCGTTTGTCATCCCAGGGTGGGATGGGCATGAAAGCTTTCTTCCAGTAACCCTGTAAATAATCACTGGCGGCGATGTGCTGCAGGGAAACAACATAATCGAGGCCGAAGGACAACGTCCAGGCCAGGCCGAGCAGGATCAGCCAGGTGAAAGGGATTTTTAACCGGCCGGTTAACTTCTCGATCAGGAGCGTCAGCCCGACAGCGGCTACCACAAAGGCCGCCGGGTGCGAAAACCAGACCGCCAGCATACCGGCCGCGCCCAGAAAAGCAAAGTCTCGCGGCCGGGATGTCTCGGACAGGCAGCGGGAGGCCAGGATCAGCATCAGCAGTGCCACCAGCACATCTGTGCCGTACTGTTTGAGTTCGGATGAGTAATACACCAGGGGGGTGTTGATTGCGAAGACTGCCAGCGCGAATAACCCCGCCCAGCCGGTGTATTTCTTCGCCAGTACGCCCATCAGGAAAAGCGCCAGCAGCCCCATGAAGAGCGGGAACAGGCGCAGGACATAATCGTAATTTCCAAACAGGCTGGCGAATATTTTGACACCGAACAGAAAACCCAGCGGCGAAGCCTGTCCATAGTCCAG
>CAIWAX010000031.1 GCA_903910795.1 uncultured Anaerolineae bacterium | reverse complement strand
GTAATCAACCGGTGCATCTGTTTTTTCAACCCAGCCGGAATAATCCAGGCGATATTCTATGCCTTGTGCACCCTTGACCCATTTTGCCGCGCGGTTGCCGGTGTCTATTCCCCAAAAATAAGTTGTGCCACTGCTGTCCACTTTCCAGGCATTGTCATCTGACACGGTTTTGATGGTGTCATCTGGTTGGTGAATAAATTTAACTAATTTACCATCCAGGACGTCCCATTGCACCAGGTCACCGTTTGGTTCAACTGCCCACCACTGCTGAGAAGCGGCGACAAGCCCTTGCTTGGAAACTGTTTCAGTGAGCGGCAATCCAACTTGGGGGCTAGCTTGCCAATCGGAACCAAGCAGCCAGGAAATATAGCGGATTGTGACCGGCCGTGTAAGCCCGAGTTGTAAGGCCATTGATTGTTCTTGTTCAGGCGTGGCATAAGCCCCCAGAATGTTGCGGGCAACATTCCCGGGGGCTATTTCCACAATAGCAAATACCAGGATGGATACAATCACCATCGTCAACAACATGGTCAATAAACGCCGGACTATATATCTTGCCATATAATTTCCTTCAATTGCTGATACAGGAAAAGCAGGATTACGCTGGGGTTAGAGAACCAAAAAAAGCGAAAATGTTAGCTTTGCTGATTGATCCAGGCCTGCTCGCGTTCAACGATGGCATGGATGGCTTGTTGCACATCTGCGGGCAGGGGCTCGGTTTTATGCTTAGCCAGTATATCATCAACCATTTTGGCTGCGCGGGCTTCCATTGAGAGGCTGCCGCGTTTTTGCCAGACCGAGTAAGGATTCTTATCGATCAACTTGGAATAATAGGGTTCTTTGAAGTGCCGCACGGTGTGATCATGGCCGAGGTAAGTTCCGGTTGGGCCAAGTTCTTCAATCACGTCGAGCGCCAATGTCTCATCATTAACAACCACTCCGGCCGTTGTTGCGCGCAGAAAGCCCAGGATGTCATTGCAGATTGCGATCATTTGCAAGCTGCCCTGCAAGCCAGAATCCATAAAACCGACATCGTGAACGATGTTGGCGCCGTGTAAAAGGGAAGTCATCAGGCTGAGCGTGGCTTCAAAACCGGATTGCTGGTCAAGAATTTTCGAGTCCGTTGATCCACCCAGGCCAAAGACGGGGATGTCATAATATTTTCCCATCGATGTGGGAATACCCTGCTCATCGGGGAGAACATAATTTCCCACCATCGTTTGCAGGTTATAAGGGCCGCCATTCCAACCGGGCACCGCAATGGGTGTGCCGGGATTAACAAGCTGGGAGAGTACCACCCCGAGCAGAATGCCAGCATTCATGGAAGCCATGCAGCCAGCCGTGGTAACGGGGGAGTTTACGCCGCCTGCGTTGAGCGGGATGTAGAGCAGGGGCAGACCTTTTTCAGCCAGAAACATGCATTTTTGCAGAGCCTCGGCGTTGGCGATCAACCCGGAGGTAACATTGATATAGCAAGTGGCGAAAGGTTTCTTTTGGAAAGCCGCGGCGCTGCCAGCAACGGCTTCGCACATTTCAATCGCGGCCACACAGCCTTCAAAATCGGGGGTGACAAACACGATAGGCTTGGTGGTTGTGTTTAACATCACTTCCATCTGGTAACGATCATATACGCGTTGATCGACATCCTCAGGCAGGAAGGCAGACATCACGAAATCTATTTCAGGAAGGGCATCCATCAGGGTGGAGGCTTCCTTCACGTCATTTATATTTGGTCTTCGGCGTAGCCCGGTGCGATGATCCAGAATATTCAAACAATCCGAGCCGCCACCGTAATAAGTATTGTATTTACCGGCGCGCATGGCTACCTGGCCTTTGCGATTATACAAAGTGATGCTTTTGGGAGCCGTGGTGAGTGCGCGGGCCACCATATACTCAGGAATGCGTACCCGCAATCCATCAGCCTTCGCCCCGCCTTTGACCAGAATATCCAGAGCTTTCTGATCATGAACATCCACGCCGATATGGGAGAGGATTTCCAGGCTTGCCATGTGGATTTTTTCGCATTCCTGTGGCCCAAGGCGGGAGTAATGGGCGCTGGTCATACTGGTACCGTGAGTTTGAATCATTGTCTTGCCTCTTTAGAAATTTAATAATTGCATAAAAAAGTGGGGTTCCTACGCTGCACCCGTGGCGCGATGAAGATTGTGAAGCTGGGTGCAGCGTAGGACAGATTTGTTCGAACGGTCTTTTCTACGTCAGGCAGGAAAGATTTTGCTAGGGCTTAGGCGTCTTTCCAGGTTTCGTAGAAGATGGCGTATTCATCAGGGGTCGGTTCAATGCCATGAACCTTCTTGGTGTAGATCTTCCATACACTCATGAAGAACGGTAGAAGGATCGAGCCGCGTTCTTTCTGGATCACTTCGAGCTTGCCAACCAGTTCCTTGCGCTTGGCTACATCGAGAGTTCCAATGGCCTGGTTCAGGATATCGCCGAATTCCTTGTCAACCCAGCCAGATTCGTTCCAGGCGGCTGGTTTCCCATCCTTATCGCCAGTGTATGCCACAGCGAGAATCATAGGGGCCAGAGTACGGTGCGACCACCAGGTGATACCCATGTTGAACTTTGTCCAACCATCCCAATACTGGGTGGCGGGCATGGGTTTCAGTGTGATATCGAAACCACCGGCAAGCGCGTCTTCCTTGAGAGCCTGGGCAAAGGCCATGGATTCGGGCCAGTCGCTGGCGACGGTTAGTTCAACCTTGACAGGGGTGGCAACGCCAGCAGTTTTAAGCAATTGCAGTGATTTGGCAGTATCGAACGGATATGGATCGACAGCAACATATTCTGGATTGGCCTGGGCGACATGGCTGTCGTTGCCGATAGTGCCCTGACCCTGCAGAGCCAACGCAAGAATCTTTTCACGGTTCTGGCAGTACTTTAGAGCGGTGCGGACTTCATTTTTCTTCCAGGGATCCTGGTCAACTCGCAGGCGCAGAACGCGGGTCGCGGCGGTGGGGGTGGCGACCACAGTAGTGTTCGCATCATCTTTCAGGGCTTCCCAAATGGAGACGCTGGGTTCCAAAATGGTATCAACCTGGCCGCTCTTATAGGCGGAAATGTCAGCGGAGCGGTCTTCACCAAGCTGAACCATGACGATCTCATCGAGGTAGGGCAGTGGCTTGCCATCTTTGCCATTTTGCCAATAGTCCTTGCGAGCCTTAAGGCGGCAGCGTTCGCCGACCACATATTCTTCCATCGTGAAGGCACCGGTGCCGATTGGTTCCTTGGTTAGATCGCCGCCAAAGGTGGCGGGAACGATACCAGCGGGATACTGGGCCAGGTGCTCGGGAACGAAAATGGAGGGACTCTTGAGCTTCAGGGTGACGGTATATTTATCGGTTTTCGTAACGCCGGAGAGATCCAGGTAGTTCATGGCGCCGAACATGGAGGATTTGACCGATTCTGTCAGCCATTGCTTGAAGTTGAACATGACATCATCAGCAGTAAATTCCTGCCCGTTATTAAACTTGATGCCTTGTTTCAGAACCAGTGTCCAGGTCATCAGATCATCAGAAGCCTTCCAGCTATCCAGCAGGTACGGGTGGGTGATGCCGGTAGGATCAGTGTGGGTCAAATATTCAATCACGTGCCGCCAGGGATGGGAGGCGCTGACGAGCGAGAAAGTGGCAGGGTTATCAACGCGTTCGACACGGGTCGCGCAGGTCAGAGTGCCGCCACGTGTGATGCCGGAAGCGGCTGCTGCAGTTGCAGTGGGAGCAGCCGTGGCTGAAACTGCCTGGGTTGCTGGTATGGCGGTAGGAGCCGCTGTGGCAGCAGGAACGGCAGTGGCAGCGGCAGCGGGTGCTGCGGTCGGAGTGGCTGGCGCAGCGCAAGCAGCCAGGAATTTAGCAGCTGTCAACGACATGCCAAGCAAGGTCGAAAATTTCAAGAAATCGCGGCGAGAAATGACACCTGCGCGAAGTTGTTCCTGGGCCTGGGAAACCATCGGGTGGATCTTGTTTTCTTCCATGTGATTACTCTCCTCTTTGTTTCATATTAAAATTGGACGGATAGTACATATTTTGCAAGGGTACCTGCAGGGTGTTTTGTTGTTTTTGTTAAACACCTCCAATGTCATAACCCGAACATTTATATTTAATTGGATTGAAAACGAGCAATCGATTTGCTGCCAGACATGCCATGATATAGTAATGAAAAAACACCTGATTCATGGCTTGTAACATTCTGTATGTAGATATATTAGCATCTAATATATCAGAAGTCAATCTCTTGGGCAATCAGAAATATTATAACTTGCAAATTGATATATCATGTGATAAGATTTTTATTAATCAGGAGTAGTTATGTTTCCAGTTTGGGATGAGGAGCAAACTTCCAGGAATGTTATATACGTCGAATTGCGGCGTTCTATTATCATGCGTCACATTAAGCCCGGTGAACGTTTCGAAGTCGAATCTCTTGCGAAACAATATAAGACCAGCGTGACGCCTGTGAGAGATGCTCTGCAAATGTTGGGTCAGGACGGCCTTGTTAATATCAAGCCGCGCTCTGGCTATTTTGTGGCGAGAACTACTTTGAAGCAACTGCGTGACCTGTTGGATTTAAGGCATGTTCTTGAACTCGCAGCGATTGAGCGCGCAGTTATCAAGATTACTCCAGATCAGATAGCGGAAATGCGTACCATTCACGCCGGGTATACAGGTGATGATGATGTTTCGTATGATCGTTATACCGATGAGAATCGCAAATTCCATTATGGTTTGGCAAAGGCTTCAGGCAATAACGAATTAATGCAATTAATGGGCCGCCTGCACGATCGTCTTGCGCCGTTCATGGTCATGCGTCATGGCGGTAGAACCCAGATTGCCACCCACAACCGCATTATTGATGCGCTGGAACAGCATAATATTGAAGCGGCACGTGAAGCGCTTCTGGATGACATCGAAGTATCGCATGAATCAATTCTCGATAAAGTACTTCAGGAAGAAGCCGAAACCTGGCATGTCGGTTGATATTTATCCAGGCAAACGTCCCGACCTGGTTTGGTTCTTAATTCGGAACGAAAAACTCACCTATTTACTCAAGAGGAATTAATATGGACCTAAAAGTGATCTACCAGAGTATCGTTGAAGGAAACGCTGCAGAAGTTGAAGCTGGTGTAAGAGCCGCTTTGGCTGCCGGCATCCCCGCGGATGAAATTTTGAACAAGGGCCTGATCGCCGCAATGGATGAGGTTGGCCGCCAATATGAAGAGGGCGATCTCTTTGTGCCTGAGATGCTGATTGCCGCCCGTGCGATGCAAGCCGGTCTGAAAATTCTCAAACCTGAATTGGCCAAATCGGATATCAAAGCCGCTGGCAAAGTTGCCATCGGAACGGTCAAGGGCGATTTGCACGATATCGGCAAGAACCTGGTTGCGATGATGTTGGAAGGCGCTGGTTTTGAGGTGCATGACTTGGGCGTGGATGTAACCCCGGAAGCATTTGTCAAAGCAGCCCAAAGCGGTATTCAGTTGATTGGCATGTCCGCATTGCTCACCACCACTATGAGCAACATGGAAGTGACAGTCCAGGCACTCAAGAACGCTGGCCTGCGTGATAGTGTCAAGATCATGATTGGCGGCGCACCTGTAACTCAGGATTATGCAACGAAAATTGGCGCAGATGGCTTTGCTGCAGATGCCTCCAGCGCAACTCGCGTTGCTCGCCAATTGCTGGGAGCCTGATTTTCTTTAGTTAAGAAATTGGTTTTTCTCGAAAGATTAAGCTATACTCACTAGTTGGGCCAGCAGCGTGTCGAAATTCGGCCTGCTCTGGCCCATGTTTTTTGATGCCAACTTGACCGCAATTCCATACACAAGGAGATTATGATGAGCGACAGAAAGAAAGTGATCCTGCCTACCCTGTTCAAAAAGGTTGCCGATGGGCAGCCGATTACCTGGCTGACCTGTTATGACTACCCGACTGCGTATTTGCAGGAGCAAGCTGGTATTGATATGATCCTGGTAGGTGACAGCCTCGGGATGACCATGTTGGGCTATGATTCAACCTTGCCAGTGACCATGGAAGATATGGTACGCCATGCCCAGGCAGTTCGCCGTGGGGCCCCAAATGCCTTCCTGGTTGGTGATATGCCTTACATGACCTATCAACCGTCTGTAGAGACAGCCATTCGAAATGCGGGCAGATTCATGGCTGAGTGCGGTTGCGATGCCATCAAGTTGGAAGGCGGAGTTGCCATGGCTGACCGGATCAAGGGTATTGTCGATGCCGGTATTCCAGCCATTGGTCACCTGGGTCTTACTCCTCAGTCAGTCTCTGCTCTGGGCGGTTTCCGCGTTCAGGGAAAATCCGCGGCGCTGGCCAAGAAAATTGTGGATGATGCGAAGGCTCTCGAAAACGCTGGAGCTTTTGCCATCTTATTGGAATTGGTTCCCGATCGCCTTTGTAAGCTCATCACGGAGAGGGCCGAAAACTGCATCATCATGAGCCTGGGTTCAGGCCCAGATGCGCATGGCCAACTATTGATCTACCATGATATGTTTGGGCTGTATCCCAAGTTCACGCCCAAAATGGCGAAGGTTTTTGGTAACGCCGGTGAGGTCATCTTGAATGGTCTGAAACAATATGCATCGGAAGTGACCAGTAAAACTTTCCCACAGCCCGAGAACTGGTTTGGGATGAAAGATGAAGAATTTGACGATCTGTTGAAGCTGCTTTAAGGCGAAAAAATGTCATTTGCACAACGCACCACACATTTAAAGGCCGAAGGTGCTTATCAGGTTCTGGCCAAGGCCAACCAGCTCGAAGCGGCTGGTCGGGAAATTGTTCACTTTGAAATCGGCCAGCCTGATTTTGACACCTTTCCGAATGTCAGCATGGCAGGTATTAAGGCCATCACTGAAGGGCGAACCCGTTACACGCCCCCTTCCGGCATGCCTTCGCTCCAACAGGTGATTGCCGATGATGCAGGAAAGCGGCGAGGTATTCAAGTAAAGGCCTCCGAGGTTGTGATTGGCCCGGGAGCCAAGCCGGCCCTCTTCTTCCCGACCCTGGCGCTGATTGAACCAGGCGATGAAGTAATTTACCCAAACCCGGGCTTCCCTACGTATGAGGCCATGATCCGCGTGGCGGGCGGGGTTCCGGTTGCGGTTCCGCTCCTGGAAGAAAATAATTTTTCATTTGATCTGGATGTTTTTGATAAGTTGATCAATAAGCGCACCCGCATGATCATTCTCAATTCGCCCAGTAATCCAACTGGCGGCGTTATGCCGTTGTCAGACCTTGAACATATCGCAGCCAGAGCCATTGAATTTGACTGCTGGGTAATGTCTGATGAAATTTATGCACGTATCGTATATGATGGGTTGCAGGTTCCCTCGATTGCCAGTTTGCCGGGCATGCAGTCACGCACCATTATCGTGGATGGATTTTCCAAAACCTATGCGATGACTGGTTGGCGCCTGGGATACGGCATCATGCCTGCTGATCTGGCTGATCGCGTGGGGCTCCTTTTGACCCACTCAATTGGTTCAACCGCGCAATTTACCCAGTACGCGGGTGTGGAGGCTGTGCTCGGGCAGCAAAACCAGGTGGATTCCATTCTTATTGAATACCAACGGCGGCGCGATTTGATCGTCGCGGGATTGAATAACACACCGGGAATTCACTGCCAAAGCCCGCAGGGTGCTTTTTATGTATTTCCTAATATTAAAGGCACCGGGTTGAGCTCAAACGAGCTCGCGAACTTAATTCTTGAAAAAGCCGGTGTAGCTTTGCTGCCCGGATCTTCCTTTGGGGAATTTGGTGAGGGCTACCTGCGCCTTTCGTATGCGAATTCGATCCCCAATATTGAGAGGGGATTGGCAAAGATTCAAGCAGTGCTAAAATAATAATTCAGTAATCAAATTTTGGAATAAGGGCAGTTTTGGTAGAAATATCAGAGCTGCCCTTATTTTTGTCTGATTTTTGCAGGGTATAATCAAATTATCTTTGAAAAATGGAGAATAAGAGAGATGGATTTTTTTAGCAATTTATTTGGGAAACCTGTTCCGACCCTTTCTGCTGCAGAAGCCCAGGAAAAAATCAAAGGCGGAAAACGCCCTTTTGTGCTGGATGTTCGTCAACCGGAGGAATACCGCGAAGGACATATCGGTGGAGCAAAGCTCATTCCGTTGGGTGAGCTCAAACAGAACTTGAAAGAATTGCCCAAGCAACGCGAAATTATTTGCGTTTGCGCTTCGGGCAGTCGCAGCAGTTCTGCGGCTCGTATTTTGATTGCCGAGGGTTTGCAGGTGTTTAACATAAAGGGTGGCATGGCGGCCTGGCAGCAAGAAAAACTGCCTATCAAGAAGGGGATGGCTGCCTGATTTCAAAAATTTAGAAATATGATGCCTGACAATTACAGGGATTGATGAATAGAATTGCCATTGTGCATGAATGGTTTACAACGCTGGGCGGTTCAGAG
>CAIWAX010000030.1 GCA_903910795.1 uncultured Anaerolineae bacterium | reverse complement strand
TGTCAATACGATTGACGAGGCCATCGCGTTGGCAAACAGTGGGCAATACGGCAACCAGGCCAGCCTGTTCACGGCCAGCGGTTCGGCTGCGCGCAAGTTCCGCTACGAAGTTGAGGCGGGCAATATCGGCATCAACATTGGCGTAGCCGCCCCGATGGCTTTCTTCCCCTTTTCGGGCTGGAAGGATTCTTTCTTTGGCGATAACCACGGCCAGGCCATGGATGCGGTTGAGTTCTTTACCCAGAAGAAGGTTGTGGTTGAGCGCTGGCCTAAGGATTGGACCAGAAAGTTCTAAGGTTTACCTGCGCGTGTTCCGAAAAAAAACACCCCCGTTTCGGTTCACCGAAATGGGGGTGTTTCGTTCTTTAATAGAGTAAAAGCCTCCATCAAGCCGGATATTGGTTCTTTACTTCCTGGCTGTTCCGTGGGAAGGATCATCTCTGGGGATGATCGAGATGGTGCCGTTTTCTTCCAGAAATCCCAGCTTGACCTGGCTAAGATCGCTCAACCCCTGTTCGTGCACGGCGGTCAACACCTCATCCTCGCTGACGCCTTCGTGAAGCATGGCCGGGTGATTGAGGCGGCCCTGGCTGACCAGGACGGTCGGCGAGCCGAAGAAACGGCTTTCCAGAAATGGGCGGCGGACGAAAAGGTTCCCGATCAGACGGTCGATCACCAGCAGCGTGATGACCGAGACAATGCCGACCAACAGATCGCCGCTACCCTGGGTCAGGGCATTCTGGACGGCATTGCCGAGCAGCAACACCAGCAGCAGATCGAGCAGGTTCAGTCCGCCGCCGACGCGTTTGCCCGAAAGGCGCACGCCCACGATCAGGCACAGCACCACGATGATTGTGCGGGCTGCGATGGCGGAGTAATACCAGGCCGGAGGCAGATTCATGGCTGGCTCTCCATTCCCTAAGTGATGCGCAACTCGCGGAAGTGGCGGCGGGTGCGGTGAACGTGTGATTCCTTTGAAACGATGCTGATGGCCCCGTCTGGTTCGAGGACGCCCATCTGGATTTCCTCCAGGCTCCTCAGGCCGTGCTCGCGCATGGCCGCCAGAACGTGCTCGCGGGTGACGCCCTCCTTCTGCATGGGTTTCTGCAGGAGGTGCCCCTCCCTGACGATCAAAACCGGTTCGCCTGCGATCAAATGCTCGATCTTGCGGTTGCGGAGCATCAGCCAGGTCAGCAGGCGGTTGATGATCAACAGTACCAGGGCCGCCACCAGCCCGCCGCCCAGGGAAACATCCTGCCCAACCATGGCGTTTTGGACGGAGTTCGAGATCACCACAACCAGTACCAGGTCGTAAACCGACATTTGGCCCAGTTCGCGCTTGCCGAGCAGGCGCAGCCCGGCAATCAGGAAGAAATAGATGAGGGTGGTCTTGGCCGCGATGGCCAGGGCACCGGACAGGTCGGGCCCCGAAAAGACCAGTGCAAGCCATTGACCAAATAGATTATCCATCGTATCTCCTTGCAGTGATTAGCGTGAATGATTTCTTTAGTATATTCCAAGTTGCAAAACTTCGAAACCCGTGCTACAGTAGGGGTCAAGGCCAATTTTATGATCGAATGGAAAGCACCCATAAGTTCAGTATGGAAAGCACCCATAAGTTCAGTATGGAAAGCACCCATAAGTTCAGTATGGAAAGGCGCGTATGCTTGAAATCCTGCCACAGCTTGGCATCGTTGCCCTGCATACACTGGCAATCTACATCTTCCTGATCCTGACCCTCAGTCTGCTGGGTCACCGCGAAACGACCCAGCTCAGCCCAATCGAGGTAGTGATTGTCATGGTGCTGGGCAGCGCAGTCGAGACCTCGATGGTGGCCGGGGATACTTCCCTGTTGGCTGGGCTGACCTCCGCGACCACCCTGTTGGTCTGCAACTGGGGTTTCACCCGCTTGCTCAACCGTTTCAGGCGGCTGCGCCGTATTCTGATCGGCCACCCCATACCGCTGGTGTATAACGGCGAAATCCTGCCCAAACGCATGGCCGCTGCGGGTTTATCCCTGGATGACATTCTGGAAGGGATACGCGAGCGCGGTTTTGATGATCTCAAGCAGGTGCGCCTGGCGGTTCTGGAAACAGACGGGTCGATCTCGGTTGTCTCAATTGAAACTATATAAAGTTGTAAAAAAGATAACAGCCTCCCGGAGATGCAGCGGGAGGCTGTTTATTTAATGGCTCTGGGGGCGGGTCTAGCGCACACCCTTGATCTGTTTGACGAAGACGGTGCCAAAGATGAAGTAAACCACCGCGACCAGGAAAATAACCGTGTAGCCCAGGGTTGGCAGGTTTTGGGTGCGACCAACGCGTTGAAAATTATCCAGCAGGAAGCCCGCGATGGGGGTAGCGACAACTTGCGGCAGCACCATCGCAACATGCCAAACGCCCATGTCCTTGGCGTAATCATCCATGGAGGGCAGCACATCGGAGGCCAGCGCCCAGTCAACGCTCTGGTAAGCGCCGTATCCCAGGCCAAATACCACGCCCATCAGCACCGCGATGGTGAATGAGTTCGAAAAGATAAAAACCAGGGCTACCACGCCCATCATGCCCCCTGCCAGATAGACCATCAGCTTGCGCCCGTACCGGTCGGAGAGGATGCCCGCCACCAGGGTGCTGAGGATGGCCCCGAGCAGCAGCGGCAGCAGAAAGAAGGAGGCCGCCTGTTCAGGGGCGTCGGCCACCTTGCCAACCCCGGCCAGGACGAAAGGCGCGCCAACCACATCTCCCATGTAATATTGCAAGAATTCCTGGATCGTGTAAATCCCCATCGTTACCAGCAGGCGGGTCAGGAAGACCCAGGTGAAGTCGCGTGTCTTGAAAGGATCGATCATGCCGCGCAGGAATTCATCCCATTTGACCGGGCGGACCGGGTAAGTGGCGGGTTCCTGCACCCCAAAATAAGTCACGAACATACCCACGAACATGATGGCGATCAGGATGTAATACACACCCACGATCCCGCCCAGGGCGTTCAGCAGGAAACCCAGCAGCCCGCCAACGAACATCCCCAGCACAGTCATCAGGCCCATCCAGCCGGAGGCCGCGCCGCGCTGTTCCGAGGGTACCACATCCGGGATGAGGGCGCTGTAAGGGGCCGAGGCGATGTTGCTGAACAGTTCGACAACCAGGAAGGCCAGGATCCAGCCGGTCATGTTGGCCGGTTGGCCGGGTTGGATCAGGAAGGCCAGCCCGAGCAGACCGAGATTGTTACCGATCGTGCCGATCACCACCCAGGGTTTGCGCCGCCCGCCGGGCAATTTGATACGATCTGAGAGGCCGCCAAAAGCAGGAGCCACTATCATGGACAGGAAGGCGCCAATCGCCAGGGCAATTCCCAGGGCACTGCCCTTGCTGCTGTCGCCCACCGCCATCTTGATCTGGCTGGGCATCAGGACGATCAGAACGGCCGACCATTGCACGTTAATGGCGAACCAGTAGAAGCTGAGCAATGCCTGGCGGAAGGTCGAGAGATGCGTTCGAACGGGTATTTGGGCAGAAATCGAGTTCATCTTGGCTCCCTGCATGGCGGGTGGGTTTCTATAATTATACAGTAACTGCTAACGGATTGCTTCACTTTAGGCGATGACCCATCACTCCTTCCCGAATCAGACTTCATGTCCCGTGGGATATCCAAAAGGATGAAAATGCGCTGGAACGAGCGTTGCCCAGGATGCGCAGTTTATTTTCATAACAGCCATTCCAAAGTTGAACAGGCGCGCCTAGTGCTGACCTGGATAGATTTGATTATGAGAAAAGATTAAATATTTTAAGACAGTTGGTTTCTAACCGGTTCATGGATATAAAATATGATTATGAAATATAGCGCATTTATCTTTGATATGGATGGCACCCTCGTTCATAATATGCCCGCACACAACCAGGCCTGGCAAGATACGCTTGCCGAATCTGGCGTCAAGCTTTCCCTGGATGAATTAAACCGCATTACAACTGGTAGAAAAACTCCAGAAATTTTGCACATGTTGCTCGGAGGCCAACTTAGTGCTGCTGAGGTAACTTACTGGAGTAATCGAAAGGAAACGCTATACCGTGATCGATTTGCAAACTTCCGGGAACCTCTGCCTGGCCTCGTTCCCATGCTTGAACAGGCTGCCGCGCTTGGTATTCCTATGGCGGTCGCCACTGCTGCAATGCCAGAGAACATCCCCTTTATATTGGACAGCCTCGATTTGCGCCATTATTTTAAAGCCGTGGTTGGCGGTGCTGATATCCAGCACGGCAAACCCGACCCGGAAATTTTTCTGAAGTCAGCCAGCATCTTGGGAGTTGCGCCAACCGGCTGTCTTATTTTTGAAGATGCCCTGGGTGGAATTGAAGCTGCCCGCCGGGCTGGAATGGATGCCGTCATGGTTTGCACCACCATTGATGCACAGGAAGTGACCGGGCAGGCGCATGTTGTGAGCGCAGTTCCCGATTTTACGTATATCAACTTGCTTTCCCTGCTGGGGCAACCTTTAGATAATTGACGAAGCATAGCCAGAACCATTGTTCTGGAAAAAGTCGCAGGATGAGTTTGTTTTTTGAACTCTTCAACTCAGGAAATACAGCGGTTCCCATAATGGGCCATATTACGGTCATGGAAAACAGGATATAAAAGTGGATATAGATAACGAGCATCGTATTTTGTATAGCCCGTTCATGAAATATTGTTTTCTCCAAATCCTTTAAATATTTTATTGACGAAGGTCATTATTTGTGATATTGTTACTATGTAGCTTTTGAGTAAAAGTAAAATAACTGCGAAACGAAAGTAAAAACAAAATTTAACGCAAATAGCATAAGAAAACTTGCATATCACCCCGTTACAATACAGGTTATCAGGATGCCAAACTCAAAGAAATTTTTTAACGATCTTTCATCCATTGTAGATGAAACACTTGATGGTTTGGCGCGAGCCAGTAATGGAAAGTTGCGTCTATTAGATAGCCATCGCGCTGTGATTGTCAGTGCCATGCCTGATCATAAAGTGGGTTTATTAATAGGCGGTGGAAGTGGGCATGAGCCGTTATTTGCGGGATACGTAGGCAAGAACCTTGCTGACGCTGCTGTGGCGGGGAATATTTTTGCTGCCCCCACCCCCGATATCATTGTCGAGGCGACCCAGGCTATTGATAAGGGTGCGGGGGTTTTATATCTCTATGGAAATTATGCCGGGGATAATATGAATTTCGATATTGCCGCAGAAATGGCATCTGAAATGAATATTCTCATCAAAACCGTGCGTATTTGGGATGATGTTGCTTCGGCGGCGCTTGACCATATTACTGATAGGCGTGGAATCGCGGGAGATTTGTTTGTTGTTAAAGTGGCTGGCGGTGCCGCGGCTCTCTTGGGTTCGTTGGATGAAGTTTATCGGGTCGCAAGCAAGGCCCGGGATAATACACGTTCAATCGGCGTAGCAGCGGCTGCGGGTACTTTTCCCGAAACGGGCAAGCCAACCTTTGAACTTCCAGATGACGAAATGGAAATTGGCATGGGGTTGCACGGCGAGCCTGGCGTATCTCGCAGTAAGATGATGACTGCTGATGCTGTTGCGAATGACATGGTAAGTAGAATATTGAGTGATCTGCCTTTTCAGGCGGGTGATGAAGTTTGCGTACTTGTCAATGATCTTGGATCAACCAGTAGCGCTGAGTTACTCATTATTTATCGTCGTGTGGATCAAATTCTGCACCAAAGGGGCCTCAAGATTCACGACACCCTGATTGGGAGTTATTGTACGAGCCAGGAAATGGCCGGTTTTTCCATATCTTTACTTAAACTTGATGATGAATTGAGGAAATATTACGATCTGCCCGTAGATTCATTGGCATTGGTAAAAGGGTAAGCCATGGGCCAGGTCAGCTTGACAATCCGTCAAACACGAGATGCCTTGTTAGTGGTGGCCGCAGGTATGATTGCCAGCGAGGGCATTCTCAGTGAAGCAGATCGCGCCATTGGGGATGGCGATCATGGCGTGGGAATGGCGCGCGGGTTCACCGCGGTAGAGAAAAAATTGGCAGAAAATGAATTTTCCAGTTTGTCAGAACTGTTCATAACCGTTGGAACTGCCTTAATGATGTCAATTGGCGGCGCGTCAGGTGCAATCTTTGGCACCTTGTTCCGTGAGGGAGCGCGTAATTTACCAGCCAACGAATTTACATCAACTGCGCTGTCAATATTCCTGAATGATGGTTTAATTGCGGTACAAAAACGCGGAAAAGCGAATCCCGGTGATAAAACCATGCTGGATGCGTTATTTCCCGCCGCAAAAAGTGCAGCGGCGCTTATTGAATATCCACTGGATGTCGGATTACCCCAGGTTGTTGCGGCTGCTGAAGTGGGTATGGAGGCTACGAAGAATATGGTGGCTTCCATGGGGCGCGCCAAAACCCTCGGAGAGCGTTCCCTCGGATATCCGGATCCGGGTGCAATTTCCATGTTATTAATCCTGCGATTTCTGAACGAAGCAGCTCAGGCAAAATAAACGTGTCCAATTTTTTTGTTGGTACAGGCTGGAAAATGAATAAAACCATTGGCGAGGCGGTTGACTATGCTGAGCGGTTACGCCAGGCATTGCCAGGCTCGCTTGAGCCTTTTGAGATATTTGTCATTCCGCCCTTTACTGCCCTGGCGCATACTTGTAAAATCCTGGAAGGATCGTCAATTTTAACGGGTGCACAAAATATGCATTGGGAAGAACAAGGTGCATATACAGGTGAAATTTCAGCGCGTATGCTTAAGGATTGCGGGGTTTCTCTGGTTGAACTCGGACATTCAGAACGCCGGGCTTACTTTGGCGAAACAGACGAAACCATCAATCGAAAGGTGCAGGCAGCTTTAAAATGGGGTTTACGGCCGTTAATTTGTGTTGGCGAAACGAAACAAGAAAAAGAATTGGATGTCACTCAGGAAGTTGTCGCCATTCAAGTAAAAAAAGCTCTTTTCGGTGTTCCAATTGATCAATTAGATCAAATCATTCTGGCTTATGAGCCGGTATGGGCGATTGGCAATGAAGGAACAGCAGCTTCACCAGAGTATGTCCAAACGGTGCATGCTGGTATTCGCAAAACTATTCGAAATCAATATGGGCACCGGGCGACTTCTGAACTCCACATACTGTATGGTGGTAGCGTTAATAAACAGAATGCGGTCGCCTTTTTTAAACAACCCGATATAGATGGATTATTTATTGGTAGATCTGCCTGGGATGTTGAATCCTTTCTGGGTATATTCAATCAACTGGCAGATGTAAGTAAAAAACCTATCCGGATTTTATAAATCCCCAGGAGAATCTGTGTCCGATAAAGATACCGAAACACGCAGGGCAGAAGTGGTCAATCTAGTCTTAAAAAAGGGCTATGTGACCGTTCAGGATTTAAGCAAGGAATTTGACGTTTCCATGGTTACCATCCGGGCTGATTTAACCGTGCTCGAAAAGGCTGGAATGCTGCAGCGCCGGCATGGTGGCGCTGCAGTCCATACAGAAAATATTCCTGGCGAGATTGCTTTTCAATCCCGTGCCCGGTTGGAACAGGATGCCAAGCGGCGTATTGGGATTGCTGCTGCCGCGCTTGTTAAAGAGGGCGATACTATTTTGATCGATTCGTCTACTACAGGCTATTATGTTGCGCATTATATGCGCAACAAAGGCGATCTGAAAGTGGTCACAAACGGTATCAATACAGCCTTGGAACTAATGCGGAATGGACAGGCTACCATTATGATTGGCGGAATGCTTAGCGACAAAACCTACGGAACTGTCGGAAGACTGGGGCGGAACACGCTTAGTGAAATACGTGTGCAAAAAGCATTTATGGGTGCTCGCGGAATTACCGTACGCGATGGATTGACAGATTCAAATCTACTGGAAGTCGAATTAAAACAGGCGATGATTGAAATTGCCTCCGAAGTGATTGCTATTGTTGATTCCACAAAATTCAATATTGTTGGTTTTTCATCTTTCGCTCCAATTACGCGTGTCTCAACCATCGTTACCGATAGCGCAATCTCTACAGAGTTGGTGCGCGCTTTTGAAAGCATAGGGATAAAGGTTATTATTGCCTGAATCCGCTTTTCGATAGGGCCTGGCGGTATGTTTGGCGACAAAACCTGCCGTGTCGTCTGCAAATAGGGGGCGGAATAACGTGATTTATTCTCCCAGATGATGATTAATTCAAAATCCACTTGTAACCTGATATCGTGGCTGTCGTATTCGGGGCCAAGGCTATTTCCGATTCCAGTAAATCCGAAGTTCCTGGCGTTTAGTCCTTCGTATTAATCTTCGCCACCTTCGTTGCGAGGTGCAATTGCTATTGCATATCTGGCATGGGCTTATGATGGTAAAGGCAGAAGTAGTTATTATGAGAGTTTTCTTCCGAAATAGTAAATATATTGACACTTTTGGAAATAGCTTTATAATGTATTTGTCTTTCGTAAATAAGTCATTCTCTTTCATGCGAAAGTACGGTGATGATAGAGCAAACTTCAGAAGCTTTTTGGCCAGTTTCCCAAAACTGATGTTTGTTTTGTCTCACAGAGCAAACTCTTTAGTTAACAAATTGTCTGGAAAGCCACGCTATCCATAATATCTATCCTTGAATTAAGTTTATAAGGAATGTTTTTAAGATGAAAATAGCAATCGGCAGCGACGAAGTGGGGTTTGATCTAAAAAATATAATCGTTGAATTTTTAAAAAATCAGGTTGAGATACCTGTGGATGTCATTGATTTTGGTGTGTACGATATGCTTCCTGCAGATTATCCAGATGTAGCCGTAAAAGTGGCTGAGGCGATTGCGGCGAATGAATGTGAACGCGGCATTTTAATTTGTGGCACCGGCATCGGAATGGCAATTACAGCGAATAAAGTGCCAGGTGTTCGCGCTGCCCAGGTGAGTGATTCTTACCAGGCAGAACGCGCTCGTATGAGCAATAATGCTCAGGTGATGACGATGGGAGCATTAACCACCGGACGCGAAGTCGCGAAAGGTCTTGTCCGTACCTGGCTAAAAAGTGAATTCCAGGAAGGTCGTTCAACTCGAAAAGTTAACAAAATAAACGCGGTCGACGAGAAATATCATTCAAATCGCGAAACAAAAAATTCGAGTAACGCCTGCTTGTGAACTAAATCAGTGGATCGCATTTGTTCCAGGTCGTAACCAGTCAGTCCTGACAAATGATAATTATTAACCTTAGTTAGAAAGGAGGCTATCCCACAAATATTCCCATATTAAGCTACTTGCCCGGCTAACCATCAAGTACGCCCAAAAATTGTGAAGTTAAATTAGTTTGGAGGAAAAATGAAATCCAGTAAGTTGATGTCAATTTCCGGAATAGTGGTCATCCTCACGATGATCATGAGTGCTTGCGGTGCGCCCGCTGCTACTCCCGCACCTGCTGCTCCCGCCACCGCCGTTCCCGCCGCGACTGCTGCCCCCGCTGCCACCGCCGCTCCCGCCGCGACTGCTGCCCCCGCCGCCACCACTGCTCCTGCCGCGACTGCCGCTCCCGCCGCAAATACGGGTAATGCTGCTAATTTGAACGTGGCCGATGACGCTACAATGAAGGGCCAGAAAGTTGATATGTCCATTCTTGGTATTGCTGGTTGGATTCCCAGCCGCCTGGGTGTGGATATGGCTCCTGAATTTTCAAAATATACCCAGGATAAGTATGGTTACACCGTAAACTTCTCCTTCCAGGAAGCTCCCTTCTCTGATCTTTTCCAGAAGGCCGCTACTTCCCTGGCGACAAAATCCCAGGAATATAACATCATCATTTCTGACTCCCAGTGGCTTGGCGCTTTGGCTGAACCCAAGTGGATTATCAGTATGAACGATGTCATCGCCAAGTATCCTGAGCTGAACATCGAGTGGAACAATCAGGTTGTCAAAGATGCTTACATGACCTATCCTGATGGCACCAGCAGCATGTACGGTCTTCCTGAAGAAGGCGACGTTGTTGTTCTGTATGTCCGCAAAGATCTATTCAGCGATCCGGCGAATATGTCTGCATTCAAAGCCAAATATGGTTTCGATCTGCCCCAAACCTTTGATGACTGGACCAAGATCGACATGGATTCCTTTGCGAAGATCTCAGAGTTCTTCACAAAGCCGGACAAGAGCCTGTATGGCACCGTCATGCAGTACTCGAAGACCTATGACTTTATGACCATGTTCCTCTATCCGTTCATGTTCTCGATGGGTGGAGACATTTGGGATGCAAAGACAGGCACCATCTACGGCATTTTGAACAGCGACATCAATGCCAAGGCCATGCAAGTCAATAAAGACTGGCTGAAGTACCAACCAGACGGTGTTTTGAACTATGGTATCTCTGAAAATGCTGATACCTTTACCAAGGGCAAGGCTGCGACTGCCTTCCAGTGGGCTGCTATGGGCGCCACGATGGTTTATGACAAATCCAAAGTTATGGTTGTTACACCTCCAGGTATCAAGCAGGCTGATGGTTCCATCAAGCGTGTTTATTCCATCGGTGGTCAGCCGTGGGTTGTCAATGCCTTCAATGACCCGGTGCACATGCGCGTTGCCATGGACTTCCTGCGCTGGTGGTATCTGCCCGCGACTCAGCTCGAATATGCCCAAAAGGGTGGCAATCCGACAACCAAGGCCGCTATGAGTGACCCAGGCTTCAATGCCATCAACCCGTGGAACCAGGCCTATGCTTACATGCTGACGACCGAGCACGCCCGCGACTTCTGGCATGTCTCCAAGTATTCTGAGATGTTGGCTGTACAACAAGAAGGCTGGACGGCTTTCGCCAGCGGCCAGGTAACTGATGCCAAGAACACGCTCGAATGGATCGCCTGCCAACAGCAGAAGATCATGAACGATGCGAGTTTGAGCCAGGTTGCCCCGCCCGACTCCTGCGCGAATGTTCAACTTAAATAATTTGAATATCTGGTAACAAAGGGAACTGGTAGGCGGGTGAATTACTGCCTACCAGTTCCATCCCTGTACCAGGGTAAAATAGTTATGCAAGAGAAAACCATTTTTTACGGCACCAAAATCAAGTTTAGTTAGAGATTTCTTAAGCTGGAGGCAGAATGTGAACGACAGACAAGGAGTCCCAACCTCGCGGACGAAACCCTCATGGTTTAAAAAAGCTATGCGGTGGTATGACAATTCGAAGTTGTTCCCCACTACCTTGCTTATCCCCGTGCTCGTCTTCTTTATTGTTTGGAACGTTGTTCCAACTTTATGGATGGTTGGGCTCGGTTTTTATAACTACTCTCTCATCACTGGCGCGCCTGAAAAATTTATCGGAATCAAAAATTTTCTGGATATCGCCAAGGATGACACTATCTGGCACAACTTCGGTCGAACATTTCTGTGGGTTATCCTGACGACTGGTATCGAAACTATTCTGGGAGTTCTTTTGGGCTTCCTGTTCTGGGGTAGTTCCAAACTACCTGGCCGCCGTCTGGCCTTGACCATGCTTTTTACCCCCATGTTGCTGGCTCCGGCTTCGACAGGTACTTTTTTCCGACTGATTTACGATCCGATTTTTGGCGTATTAAACTACATCCTGACGTTGTTTGGCGTCACGCCAATTGATTTTATTGGCAACCGTGTCTGGGCATTTTTTGCGGTGATGGTAGTGGATATCTGGATGTGGACACCCTTCATGATTTTGATCGCCCTGGCGGCCCTGGGATCGGTACCCAAAGCTGAGTTAGAGGCGGCTGAAATAGACCGGCTTCCGTGGCATAAGCGATTGATCTATATTGTTTTGCCGTACGGTAAATTTATCTTAATGCTGGGTGTGTTACTTCGCACAATCGATTCATTTAAAACGATGGATCTTATTTATTTGATGACTCAGGGCGGGCCGGGCAATACTACTGAACTGATCGCGATAGGATTGTGGCGGAAAGCATTTGAAGGCTTTACCATGGGTTGGTCTTCTGCCTTGGCCCTCTTGCTGCTTTTCACCGCCATCGCTTTCACCTCAGTTTACCTCTTCGTGCTGAATCAGAACAAAAAACAAAGCGAAGGAGGCTGAAAAGTCATGGGCAAAAAAATCTCGCAAGCGCTTTACCACGCCCTGCTTTGGTTGATCGCGGTAATCTTTTTCCTGCCTGTGTTTTGGATCATCCTCGCATCTTTCAAAACAAAAGATCAACTGCTGGATGTCCCCATCCATTGGTTTTTTGAACCGACATTGGCAAATTATGTCGATTTATTTCAGCGGCCCAATATTGCCAACTACCTGCTCAACAGTGTGTTGATTTCTGTTTTGGCGGTAGTAATCGCGATTGTGGTTGCCTTTCTGGCAGCCTACAGTTTTTCGCGTTTCAAGCCCGGCGGCACAGACCTGGTGATGTTCCTGCTCCTCTCTGTTCGCATGGTGCCTGCGGCAGCTTCGGTAATCCCCATTTTCTTGATGTACTCCACCCTGGGTTGGAAGGATACGATGCCTGGCATGATCCTTTTTTACGCCATGTTCAGCATTCCTTTTTCCCTCTGGATTCTCAAGGGATTTGTCGATGGGGTTTCAGAACGTTTTGATGAAACCGGCTTGATCAATGGCGCTTCCCGTTTCCACGTGGTCTTTAACGTTATCCTGCCTCAGGTTCGCCCAGGCTTAATCGCGGCATTCATCTTTAATATGGTGTTTGTCTGGAATGAGTTCCTGTTCAATTATCTGATCGGTGGCAAGCACACAACTATGGTACCGGTGGCGCTGGTGACGTGGATGTTTAACAACTCAGGCGTGGACTGGACTTTCGTTGCCACTATGACCACTGTGTACATGATCCCACCTATTTTGGTGGTGTATTTCTTCCAGAAATTCCTGCTGGCCGGTATGACCTTTGGTACAGTGCGAGGTGAAATATGAAAAAGGCTACACCTTTCGCCTCCAGGCTTCAGCAGATATTGATTGCGTTGCTCTTGTTGAGTCTGGCCCTGATTGCCCAACAATTCAGCAAGGCAGTATATCAGGCTGGTTTGGTCTTGTTGATTGTCTCAACAATTCTCCAGATTGGAGCAAGTAACGTGCCGCCCAGCGCCGGTGCGAAGCAAACAGGACGCATTATGTTAATTGCGCTTGTGATTGTCGCTATCGTGTTTGGGCTCGGTATTTTCCTGGCTCCATACCTCATCCACCTGGGACAGAGGTGATATTGTGACTGATGTTATTGAATTCCGCAACGTAAGTAAGTCCTATCACAACCACGCCGTAATTAAGAACTTCAATCTCAAAATTCAAGCAGATTCCTTCAGTGTCATTCTTGGCGCTCCAGGAAGTGGCAAATCAGTTCTTTTGCGAATCCTGACTGGATTGGAAAAACCAAATATAGGTGAAATTTATTTACGTGGAGTCCCGGCCGAGAGCTTGTCGCCTGGCGAACGAAACATTGGCTATATTCCTCAATCTTTCGCGCTTTACCCACACTATAAAATTTACGATAATATTGCTTACCCACTGGCTCTCAGTGGAGCTTCCAAAAAAGAAATTGATCAGGTCGTTCAGCGGACCGCCGAGATGCTGCGTATTACCAAGCTGCTGAATAAAACCCCCGATCAACTCTCTGGCGGAGAAAAGCAGCGCGTTGCCATCGCGCGCGGTATCGCCAAACAAACTGATATTTTTGTCTTTGATGATCCACTGACGGGTCTCGACTTCAAACTGCGCGAACAGCTTTTTGATGATCTGAAGAACTTACAGGATACGCTTAAGGCAACTTTTGTATATATCAGTTCAGATGCGCTCGAGGCTCTAATCCTGGCGCGCCAGATTGGGATTTTGTACGATGGCACCTGTGTAGAATCAGGCGACCTGGTTTCGGTTTACAATACACCTTCCAATTCTCACACCATGGAAATGCTGGGGTTCCCTAAGTCGAACGTTGTTCCAGGAAAGTTGATGAAAAAAGACGGGAAGGACTTTTGCCAGACCGATATCTTCTCTTTCCCGGTACGTCTTGACCAACCCGCAACCGATACTGTCTCAGTTGGGTTCCGTCCGCAGAATGTTATTCTAAATGCGCCAGCCGGCCAGGCGTTGCTCTCTGCTTCAGCCAAAATCTTGCTCAAAGAAGATCTTGGTGGGGAATTAGTTGTTCACCTTTCCATAGGCGATCATAAAATCACATCTGTGGTTCGTCAGGATCATCTTGGCGATTTGGGCGAAGAATCAACCAAGATTGGCCTGGACCCATCCAATGCTTTGGTCTTTGAATCTACCAGCGGTCGGCGTATCGGCCAGGGAGCGTAGTTGATATGACCGAAATACGAATTGTCAATTTACAAAAAGAGTTTAAGGATTTGATAGCGGTTCGAGATCTGACGATCACTTTCCCGAGCGGTGAAGTAACCTGTCTTCTGGGCCCATCAGGTTGTGGAAAAACCACATTGATGCGCATGATAGCTGGTTTGGAAGAGCCCACCCGGGGTGATATTTATTTTGATGATCTAAAAGTCACCAATATGGCGCCAAGTAAGCGCAATATTGGCATGGTTTTCCAATATCCTGTCGTGTACCGGGGTTTGAATGTGTTCAGAAATATCGAACTTCCCCTGATTGAGGATAAATTGCCTCAAAATGAAAGGAAAGAGCGTATCCGCGAAGTGGCTGATATCATGGGCATACAGGATGACCTGGAAAAGGATATCACCCAATTGGACAACAGCACCCGGCAAAAGGTTGCAGTTGCGCGCGAGGTAGCCCGGCGGCCGAAGATCATCCTTTTTGATGAACCGATCACAAACGTGGATGTCGATTCAAAGGATCAGCTAAAAGAAGCGCTCAAACGCCTGACCCGGCAATTAAAGCAGACGATTGTGTATGTGACCCACGATCAAACCGAAGCCATGACATTGGCTGATCGAATTGCCTTGATGCGTGATGGCGCCATCCTACAACGAGATACCCCTCGGGAGCTTTACAACCATCCGAATGATGTTTTTGGCGGTTGGTTCCTGGGAAACCCGGGTATGAGCTTTATCGACCTGGAAATTGTCGAAAAAAACGGCTCAAAATTTATCGAAAAGGGCTTTTTTGTACAGCCTGTTCGTTTAACCGGCCAAATAAAAGATTCGAAAATTACCTTGGGGATTCGCCCGGAGCAGATCAAAGTAACCGATCAGCCAGGCGCCAACTCAAATCAGGCAAAAGTAGTTCGCAAAGCATTGATTGTGGGTGGGCAGGTACTGGTCACCCTTTCGATGGCAAACCGGGTATTCAAGGCAAAACTTCCGGCTGCACAGGGATTCCCGAAAGCCGAGATAGTTTATGTTGAATTTCCCATGAATAAGGTAACCCTCTTTGGCGGTGATGGGAAACGCGCAAATATTCAAATGAGTGTTGTTCCAAATGCCTGATCCGGAACTTCTTTAACTTTAGTTGATTAATATTTCAGTGGTGGCGCTTTTTCAAAATTGCACGCCTTCCGATATAAAAAACAATTAGGAGATGCAGACATGTCAAAATCTGGCAACAAAGTTGTAAGTCTTGGAATTCATATCATTGATATTCTGGGCCGTCCTGTTTCTGGCATTCCAGCGGGGCAATCGCTGGCTTTGTTGGATGAAATTCGCATCACAGTTGCGGGAACGGCTGCCGGCACTTCAGTGGATCTCGCAAAGCTGGGAATGGATGTGGTGGCGATGGGCGCGATTGGCACTGATGAGCTTGGAAATTTCCTCATTGATACCATGAAGCGCTATGGAATTGACACCTCCTGCCTGGTGCGTAAAAGCAACGCGCAAACATCCGCGACCATGCTCCCCATTCGTCCGAATGGCGAACGGCCTGCCTTGCATGTCATCGGCGCAAACGGCGAATTAACTTTTGAAGATCTAAACCTTGATGCAATTGCATCTGCTGATTATTTACACATGGCCGGGACTTCCCTGCTTTCCAAGTTGGATGGCGAGCCGACTGTTCGTGTTCTCAAATATGCCAAGGAGCACGGCGTTGTGACAACCTTCGATCAGGTAGCGATCGCTCGCCCTGATCTTCTTGACCTGGTTGCTCCTTGTATGCCTTATGTCGACTATTTCATGCCCGGATTTGAAGAAGCCCAAATGATGTGTGGATTGACCGAACTGTACGATGTTGTCAATTTCTTCCTGGATGCGGGTGCGAAACACGTGGTCTTCAAGATGGGCGGCAATGGTTCCATTATTGCATGGCGGGAAAACGGTTCGCTCAAAGAAATTCGCCTGCCTATTTTCCGTGCCAAGGTTGTGGATTCCACCGGCTGTGGTGACTCATATTGCGCCGGGTTTATTACTGGGTTATCCAAGGGTTGGGACCTGGAAAAATCCGGTCTACTGGGTTCGGCCTGCGGCGCGTTGGTGATCCAGGGTCTTGGGTCGGATGCGGGTATCAAAGATTTGGATAGCACGATTGAATTTATGAATCACGCTGAACGCCTGCCGATCACTTTCTAAATTTTTTTAAAGCCTGGAACCCTGGATGAGCAGAGCGCTATTAGCATTAGTGCTCTGCTCATTATTTTTCCCCTGCCCTGGGCCGGGTTTTCGATACTGAACTTATGGGTACT
>CAIWAX010000029.1 GCA_903910795.1 uncultured Anaerolineae bacterium | reverse complement strand
ATAATTTGGTGAGCTGATTCTTCATACCCCAAAATGGCTGCGGCCATTTTGGGGTATTCTTTTATAGACCCCCTTTCCTTATTCCAAAAGTGGGGGTGGTTAAGCCACGCCAGCACGCGCCATGTGAGCATCTATCACGATGTTTGCGGTTGCAGCCAACTGGCGGGTAGGATTTTCAAGAGACCCGAAGACACGCTTTGTGGCAAACGCGCCATTCAGAAGCAGGAGCAGTTGTTCCGCTAGCTGTTCGGATTGCGCTACACCCGCTGCTTGCGCCAATGCCTGAAATCGCGTTTTGACTTTCTGCTTATGTACCAAGGCCAATTGATGGCTCGATTGTCCTAATTCGGGGAACTCGGACGCGACGCTCAGGAACGCGCAGCCCAGCACCTCCGGGGTGGCAATCCCGGCTTCGAGCATTACGAACAAATCTCTGATCTGTTGTTCGGGTGAGTCAGGGTGCTGTCCAAGTGCTGTATCCCACGCTTGCCAGAACATCTGATCATGGATCGTGAGGTAAGCATGGACAAGGTCATCTTTAGACGGAAAATAATCATATAGCGTTGTTTTCGCCACGCCTGACTGCGCGACAATGGTATCAACCCCGACGGCGCGGATGCCCTGCGTGTAAAACATCTCGCAGGCTACTTTCAGGATGTGCTCTCTAGCAGCTCCTCTGGCGAGTTTGGGTTTAGGTGTAATGCTTGTCATTATATAATTCCTCAAAGAACGTGATATTGCTACGTAGGTTTGCGCACTTGCTTCATTTTATCTCTTGACAGGATACATACCTGTAGGTATACTAAGGGAAGTAAAGTATACAGACCTGTAGGTTTGATAAGGTTATCACAGAATCGATTGCTGTTCAACCTGCAATTTACCACATACTCAAAATCGAAAATCAAATAAGGATAAAACGCATCATGTCAATTACAGCTACGATGAAGGGAAAAATTTGCCTGATCACCGGTGCCAATTCCGGAATAGGTTATGAAACAGCATTGGCACTGGCGAAAATGGGAGCACAGATCGTTATGGTTTGCCGAAACCGATCTAAAGGTGAAGCGGCCCAGGCAAAGATCAAAAGCGAGAGCGGAAATCAGTTGGTTGACCTGCTGATCGCCGATCTGTCAGTACAGCAGTCAATCCGCGACCTGGCGGCGGCGTTCATGGCCAAATATAACCGCCTTGATGTGTTAGTCAACAATGCCGGCGGGGCGATTGGCAAACGGGAGCTTAGCGCTGACGGTTACGAAATGACCTTTGCCCTGAATCATCTCGCCTACTTCTTATTGACCAACCTGCTGCTCGATACGCTCAAGACCAGCGCCCCATCACGAATCGTAAGCGTCGCATCCGAATATGAGCAGTTTGCAGCGCTGGATTTCGACGATTTGATGTTGGAAAAAAAATACGGTGTGAACAAGGCCTATGGTCAATCAAAGCGCGCCAATATCGTCTTCAGTTATGAACTCGCCAAAAGGCTGGCGGGGACCGGTGTCACAGCCAACTGCTTGCATCCAGGGGTTGTTCGGACCAATTTTGGATCGCAAACGGGCGGGCTATTCGGGATGGTTTGGGCTGGACTGGCCCGGCCTTTTGAACTGTCACCGGAACAAGGCGCGCAAACGATTATCTATCTGGCGTCTTCACCTGAAGTCGAAGGTGTAACCGGCCAATACTATACCAATAAGAAGCCGATCAAATCACATGCCCAGACTTACGATCCGGCGGTACAAACGCGGTTGTGGCAGGTCAGCGAACAATTGACCAGGGTAAAAGTGTAGTTTGGTGCTCGTTCGCCAATTCAACCCAAGCGATGGACCCTCGCCAGTTTGATTGGTTGGTCAATCTTGAACTCGGAGTTGTTGCGCAACCCTGGCACCCATGGTGGCAATCGGCGCAGTTGCTGCGCTTATTACTGAAACCACGATTATGGTCGAAAAAGTTGATAAATAAACAATAGCAAAGAGGGACACAGATTGCGGTTTTGTGCTTTTCTTTATCCATACAAAAAGAGCCGGTTGCCCGGCTCTTTTTAATTTATTGAGCTGCCTGGTACTGCACATCCACGCTCATACCCGCCCGCAAACCTTCAGGAGGTGAATCCAATTCAATTTTTGTTTTATACACCACATCGCCACCGATGGTATCGGAGACAGGCGAAATGGAGGTTACTTTGCCTGTAATGGTTATATTCAAGGCTTTAACCGTCACATTCACAGTCTGGCCGATTTTCACATTCGGAACATCTCTTTCGCTCAGGTCAGTTGTTTCGATATGGAGATGGCTGACATCACTGATCTGAAATATGATCTGGCCCGGGGAAGCAATTTCACCCGCAATCGCATTGACTTTGACAACAATACCGGCAATAGGCGAAACCAGGCGGGTGTTATCCAGACGTTGCTGTGCATCCGCCACTGCGGATTGGGCAGACTTGAGAGCTGCCAGATTGGGCCCCGTGGCATCCGGTGGAGCACTTCCACCCCGGAGAATTGATAGATACCATTGATCCTGTTGAACAGCCGACTTGGCTACATCAAGCTTGGAGGTCAGCTGAGCAATGTCGATATCGGTCGGTTTTCCCACATACCAGTTGTACTTGGAGATCAGATCATTAAGCGCTAACTGGGCATTGGTCATATTCACTTCAGCAAGTGCCCTGCGGCCGTCATCCCTCGGCAACCTGGCAACCTGTTTATAAGCATCCTGTGCATTTGAAAGGGTCTGCTTTGCAAGGGCGATCTGGCTTTGTGTTTTTTCGATCAAGGTATCGGATGCGCGTCGATAGAATTGAGAGTTTACCTTATCCTGGGCATCCTTTTGTGCTTGCATGTCATCTGCAAGGGTTTTTTCGGCTGCCGCGACCGCGGATGGCGACGTTAATTCCTTGACCTTAATCTGAGCCTGTTCCAGATCACGCTGATTTTGGGAATTATCCAATTCTGCGAGTAGCTGCCCAGCCTGAACCTGATCGCCTTCCTTGATATTGACGGTCTTCAAGATGCCACTCACAGTAAAACCAAGTTGGGCATCCTGCTCGCTAACAACCACACCCGAGGCTGCGGGAGTTCCGCGCCCAACGGTGATACCGGCTGCGCTGGTCGGCTTGGCTGCCGGCGCGTTCAAAGCCACAGTTGGCAAAGCAGTGGCAGTACCTGCGCTTGTACACCCAACCAGCATAGCAACGGCTAAAACAATAAAAAGGTAATTCAATTTCATGTTCAACTCCCTATAAAGCCCGTAAGTATGCGCTTATTCAGAAACAATCAATCCATCACGAAGTGTAACCACTCGCCGGGCGTATTTTATCACTCTGGGATCATGTGTGGCGAACACAAAGGTTACCCCAGTTTCCTTGTTCAACTGTGCCATGATTTCCATAACCCCCTCGCCATTGGCAGTATCCAGGTTAGCGGTAGGCTCATCGGCCAAAATCAAGGTTGGATTGGTTGCAAGGGCTCGCGCAATGGCTACACGCTGCTGTTGCCCGCCACTCATCTGGTCAGGCCGGTTATTGGCACGGTCAACAAGATCGACAGCCTTAAGCAATTCCATTACCCGCTCGCGGCGCTGATTGGCACCGTGACCGTTTAGCAGCAAAGGCATTTCAATATTCTCGTAGGCAGTCAAAGTAGGGATGAGCGCAAAAAACTGAAAGATAAAGCCGATGTGACCTTTACGCATATCGGCGCGCTGGTTGCGGTTAAGGCTTGTGACGTCCTTGCCATCAACAAATACACGGCCCGAGGAAGGCTGGTCGAGACAGCCGATCATTTGCAGCAAGGTGGTTTTGCCAGACCCGGAAGGGCCAACCAGGGCGGTAAATTCGCCATTCGCAATTGTCAGATTGACACCGCGCAGGGCCTGGGTTTCGATCGCGCCAATTTTATAAATGCGGGTAACATTCTCTATTTTTACAACTTCCATGGCAGTTCTCCTATTTTTCAGCCCGCAGCGCCGCGATCGGCTCCATGCGGGAAGCCATAATGGCAGGGTAAAGCCCAGCCAACAATGTGACAATAAAAGTGGCAATCGACAGGTTGGTCATATCTGCCATAACAGGCTTGGCGTAAATGGTGTTTGATATGAGGATTCCATTGATACCCATATTGCCCACATAAAAGCCATTGATATTGAATAATGCAATACCCGCCGTTCCCAGTATCCATCCCAGGACTACGCCACCCACCGCCAGCAATGAAGATTCTGCCAGGAAAAGGCTCATAATCCTCCCGCTGCGCATCCCGATCGCCGAGAGAATGCCAATTTCGCGGGTGCGCTCATAGACCGACATGATGAGGGTATTGATGATTACCGAGGCGGAAATCGCCAGGATGATGATGTAAAACAGCGCGATATAACTTTTCGCCATCGCTTCCCATTCCACCACCAACGGGTTCATGTCTGTGAAAGTCAATGCCTTTAGGTTGCCGGACAAATTCAGTGCGGTCATGACGCTGCCAGTATCTGCGGTGTTCTTCAGCAGAACAAAAATTGTGCTGGCGTGGTTCTGTGTTTGGGTAATTGCCTGAGCCTTGGCAAGCGGCATAAGAACTGTACCGTTGTCAAAACCGTAAGTGCCGGTTGAGAAGATGCCGCGTATAGTAAAGGTCTGTTCATCCACGCTGCCGTTGGCGGTGTTGATCGACAAGCTGACATCGTCGCCTACTTTTAAGTGAAGCCGCACCGCCGCCGGCTGGCCGATAAGCAAGCCGGCGCTATCGTCGGGGGTCAGGAATTGGCCGCTGAGCATACCATTGCGATATGGGTTATTCGCTGCGGATGCTGGATCAATACCATAGATACGGACACCCGCCGAGTCGTTGCCGGTTGCAAGGAAACCGCTGGCGAACAGACGCGGCGTGGCCGCCTGTACAGGCGGTAGCGCGCCAATTTGGCTGGCAACCTGGTCAGGGTTTTCGACCAGGTCCTCCCATTTCAGGCTATTCCGATTTTCATCGTAGGTAGCCGCCCGCACCTGGATATGCCCGCTTTGCAGGTTAATAGCCTGCTCGATGGCGCCACCCATTTCTCCGTTAATGACCGAGGCCATTAACATCAATAGAGCGAGGCCTACTCCCACCGCCAGGGCCGAAAAAAAAGTTCGCCGGCGGTTGCGGTTGAGATCGCGGAATGCCATTTTGAAAGTTTGTATCATTACGCACCTCTATACAAAATGCAGGGCTTCGGCTGGTTCGCGCTGCGCCGCTTCGAAAGCCGGAAGAACCGCCGCCAGGGCCGAAATGATGGCAACCATCGAGGCTCGAAATGCAAGTTTTTCAATGCCCCAGGTGGGATAGACTTTGCCCTTGATGAGAGCCATGTAACTGGCGGCCTGGGACATGGAGCCAAAATCCAATCCAACCTTCATCAGCGCCCCGTTTATCGCCAGGCCCAAAACGATACCCGCCATCGTCCCGACCAAACCAATCATCGTTCCCTCCAGGATAAACAACAGGGCGATCTGGTGGGCCTTGAATCCGATAGCGCCGAGCACGCCAATTTCGCGTGTTCGCTCATACACAGCCATCAGCAGCAGGTTCAGGATGCCGACACCGGCAATTCCGATAATGATGATGCTGAAAATGTCCATGACACCATTTTTACTATTGATGGCAGAAGCCAGTTCGGGGTAGTTTGCCTGGAAGGATTCAATCTCGTAATCAGACAAACCAGCCTTGAGGCTCTCAATCACCCCAGCCTCAGTTCCAATTTTTTGAAGAAAAATCGCAATCTCAGTAGTCTGTCCAGGCAGGTCAAAAAGCGATTGCGCCTCGCCCAACGAAATATAGACCGTTTGTTTTTCGATATCGGTCATGCCCAGATCAAAGATTCCGACAATTGTCATCGTGCGCTGACGAATTTGTTGGTGTTGGGTATGTCCTACCATCGTGATGCGGTCTCCTACTTGAACATTCATCGCATCGGCCAACCCTTTGCCAATCAGAATGCTGTCGGTATCCGATGTGTTTAGATTCCTTCCTGACTTGACATACTGTCCGATAATATTGACCGCCTGCTCTTTTTCTGGCTCAACCCCTGTAATGCCAACCGCAAACGCGCCCTCGCGACTGGTGACCAAACCACCGGTACTGATACGCTGAGTAGCTGCCAATGTCAGCGGGTTCGCCTCTGCAGCCTTAATAACCGCCTGCGGGTCGGCAAGCGGCAAAAGTGGCAAGGAACTGGCCTGAGCCCGGTAATCCCTGGCATGAACCTGGATGTTCCCGCCCAGAACCTTAACGGCATTCCCATAAATCGCATCGGTGAAACCATTCATTAGACCATCGTAAAACATCATCAGTGCCAGCGTCAGTGACATCGCAAGGACGATGATGAGCGTGCGGCGCCGGTGCCTCCAGATATTGCGCCATGCCAAACGCAGATATAATTGCATGTTATTCTCCTCTCAATCCAACGCTTTTCTTGCCAATCAATCAAAAAAACACAACCAAAGTAGGAACCGGTCAGCCCACATTCAAGGCAATCGCGTACCCATCAATCACCAAACCAGGTTTGAATGAAACTCGAATCCATCAATAGCAACGAACCTGGTGGCGCGCCCAAAAGGCGTTCCAGTGCATCTGAATAAGCCCGCAGCGAGTCTTCTATGTTACGCAAGCTGCCAGTTCGTGCTTCGGTATCCAATTGCTGCTCAAAAGCCATCAACATTTCGGAAAATTTATCTCCAAGCCCCAGGAAAAGGTAACAAATGACTTCGGCATCCTGCCTGGGATAAGGTGTATTGAGTTCGCCCTGGCGTATGCCCTCAATCAATACCTGCTCGATGAGAGGAGCCAAACGCTTGACGCTTTTTCCAAACATCTTTTGACGCAAAATCGCATTTTCATCGGCATACCAGGCTCGCACCAGTGCCAGCATAAACGATTTTCGAGATGTCTTCCAGGCAGTTGCTGTCTCAAACCAAAGGCGAAGTTTTTCCAGTGGGGTCAGGTAGGGGTCATCAAAAATGGGTCTGGTTAGCATTTCGCTTTCATCCAGCAAGCGTTCTATTAATGCTTCCAACAATTCAGGTTTTGAATCAAAATAATGATAAAAAGCCCCCTTGGACATCTTGAGTTCTTGCAAAATATCCTGGATCGACATTTGCTCATAGCCCCTGGTGTAAATCAATTTTCTGGCGACATCCAGAATTTGATTGCGGTGGGCCTTGAATTCCTGTTCATTGACAATGCGAGCCATCAAAACCTCATAATTAAACCGTCGGTCGGTTTATTTATTCTAGTACTGATGGCATAAGATGTCAATTCTTTTTCGGATGTCACACCGCACGCTCAACCACCCTGTTTTCGCGATATTCCTTAAGCACTTCATCCGGGGTACCAATACCTCGAATGATGCCATGATCCAACCAGGCGGCCCGCTGGCAATTGGCCTGGATAGCGCTTGAATTGTGTGAAACCATTAGAATCGTTGTGCCTTTTTCCTTAAATTCTCGGATTTTTGCTGAGCTTTTTTGCTGAAAGGCTTCATCCCCGACTGACAAAATCTCGTCAACAATCAAAATACCGGGTTCATTTGCGGTAGCAACTGAAAATCCAAGACGCGCGGTCATTCCACTGGAATAAGTTCTGAGTGGTGCGTCAATAAACTGGTGAAGCTCGGCAAAATCCACGATTTGCTCATACTTTCGATCCATTTCTGATCGATCAAAACCCAGCAGGGCCCCATACAGATAAATGTTCTCACGCCCAGTCAGCTCAGGGTGAAAACCGGCGCCAAGTTCCAAGAGAGGCGCCACTTTTCCATTCACAATAACCCGACCCAGCGTGGGACGCAGAATACGCGCAACTACTTTGAGCAAAGTGCTTTTCCCAGCGCCGTTTGAGCCTACCAACCCAAAGACTTCTCCGCGCCGAACTTCAAGGTTAACATCCTTCAACGCCAAAAATTCATCATATAAAACCCTGCGTTGAACCCAGCGAATCATATATTCTTTGAAAGTGCCAAGACGCTCACGTGGAACACGATAACGCACCGAGACTCCCATCAACTGAATAACCGGATCAGGATCGGAGGATGACAAAGGGTTTGCGAGGATATTAGATATGGTAGGCAAATTCATCTGACTTACTTGTAAAAATAATCCAACCCAGAATTAAGTACCCAAGAGCATAGGCCACAGCAGGCAAGAACTCACCAGCCGTGGGCATTCGCCCATCATACAACGGCAGTCGATACAGGTTGATCAAATAATACATCGGGTTGAGTTGAACAATAAAGAGTAGATAGGAAGGGATGATTTTAATCGGGTAGATAACGGGGGTCAGATAAAACCAACCTGTCAAAATAATCTGGTACATCTCAACTACATCCGGATAATAGATTGCCAGGGTGGAAAGCATCAAACCAAGACCGAGGGAAAAACAAGCCAGGAGCAGCATCGGCACAGGCAAGAAAAGGATTGACCACCTGATAGGAACCTGCATGATTACAGTCACAAGCAGAAGAGGGACGAGGGATAAGGCCAGGTTAACAAGGGCGGTTACAATCGCGGAAAATACGAATGTAGAACGAGGAATAAAAATTCTATGGAGCAGGCTGCCGCCCCACACCATACTGTACATGGAAGCGTTGGTGCCCTGGGCAAAGAAGTTCCATCCCAAAAGGCCCCCCAGCAAGAAAACAGGGTAAGCCGGGGTGGCTGAAGCAAAGATGCTCGAAAAAACAAGGGAAAGAATGATCATCATTCCCAACGGGTTCAACATCGTCCAGGCCACACCCAATACTGAACGCTTGTAACGAGTCAGAATATCACGCTGAACAAGCTGAAAGATAAGAAACCTGTAGCGGAAGACACTTTTCAACTCTTCCAGGGCCGGGTGAATATGGTTGGCGCTGTCATAAACCGGTTCCGGGGTGTTTATTTCGCGCATGGAGCGGGTTATCTTACGTAAAAGATCTTGAAGGTTCTCTCTTTCTGGCAGGTACCAATCCGCAAAACCGGAAACTCCCACAGAAACCAGCAAGATCAAAAAACCAAATCGGAAGCGGACCAGGGTGCCAATATTTACCACCACCAGCGCATAAGACACTATCATGCAGGCGCAGAGATAAACCACCAGCCAGAAAGATGGGTCACGATAAAAACGCCAGAACAAAACAAGCAGCGCCGCCAGCCCCAGGTAAATTGCCAACATCTCAAAAACAATTTCCTTGCGCATGAAGGTAGTTTCAGGTGCAGACCCGGAACCAAACCATATATTCGGAAATGGAGCCAGGAAACCAATTTGCAGTGCGCGCGGCATGTACATGATCACATCTCTAAAATTGCGAAAATGCACATCTACATCAATACCGCTCATGCCCCCGACGTTGATGTAATTCTCACGATCTTCACTTATCGATCGTACCTTATTTTCGAAAAAGGCCGGAAGCCATGTTTCAGGTTGCCAATCGGAAATCAAAGGCTTGCCTGGAACCGGGCGTAAATCAGAAAGGGTTTGATTGGTAAGGGGCGTATTCTTTACAAATGGGGTCAGGATCGCAACCAGGCCTAATGTTACGGCACAGGCGATCAGAAATGCCAGGAAATTCCATTTTTTCCTTGCCAGCCAGAATATATACAGGGCCAGCAACCCCAGAGCCGAAAGTCCTGCCAGTAATTGCAGGATTTCCACCTGATAAGGACGCATCAGCCAGATCATACCAGCGCCAAAAAATACCAGGCAAACCGCTGCCAGGATTTTCCGGCTACGCCAGGTATCCAGGCGCGCAAGCATCGCCCAACCCCAAATAAACATCAAGCTGCCGGGGATCGTGTAAGTATCCTTATGGATTTGCGCGTACCAGATCATCGCCGATGGCAGCGCGACAAATAACGTACCGCCCCAAAAGGTAATACTGCGATTTTTAATGAACAACTCTAGGATCGAGATAACAAGAATCCCTGAAGTTGCATGCAAGGCGGCATTGAGTGGTATTAAAACAAGCGGACTTGGCGTTGTCAACGCATAAATCGCCCCTGCGATACCGGATGTGCCCTGACCGGATGGCCAGAGCACCCAGGCAGACCAACCTAGTGTCTGGATTTTTCCAGCCAGGTTTACCGCGAGTAGATGAAATGTGGGTGAATCACCGTTGTTTAGAAGGCCGAACGTGGAATTCCAGCCCGGAAAAAAATGCGGGATAATAAGCAACTGTACAAGCGCCGCAATCGATGATGAAAAAAGAAAATAGAGAAGCCATATTTTCAGAAGTTTGGGTTCTGAGCTAAATAACGCATTAAATTTCATTGTTCACTTCATTACCTTGAAGATAGACACCGATTTTATATCCGGACAGTTGCGATTTATCATGCACGCCTCATCCCAGTCACCCATTTACATGCGGTTTTTCTGAAATTAAAAACTCGACTCCTTATGGTATGCAAATCAGGATAGAACCATTATATACGCATAAAATTATTTATACCACACTCAGAAATTTCATAGGATAGTTGAACATGCTCGTGGAGCAATTCCTCTTTGTCCGCTGCAGCT